>NZ_JBEXDT010000075.1:0-46946 GCF_040605905.1 Nonomuraea sp. NPDC005501
AAATTATAAACAAATAAGACGACAAACCAGTTTATATGAGGTTTGACTGTTGTTCAGACGTGAGCACTGAACTCCCCGCCGCCGTCGCGGCGACCGCCGCTGCTCCCCGCCTCATTCCCGCAGGTTAAGCCGGGCCCGGGCGGCGCGCCGGAGGCACGCCGCAGCGGCGGGTCAGGACGGGCGGGCCGAGGCGAGGACCTCCAGGTAGTGGGGGTTGGTCATGATGCCGAGGACGTTGCCGAACGGGTCCACCACGGACGCCGTCACGAACCCGTTGCCTCCGCGGTCCACGATGCCCTGGTGCTCCTCGGCGCCCATGGCGAGCAGCCGGTCGAGGGTGGCGGCCAGGTCGTCGGCGAACAGGTTGACGGTGGCGAATCCACGCAGCATGCGAAGGCTCCTTCAGTTCCGGGGAGGGCGGTACGGGCAGAACGGTACGGACGCTTGAGGAAGCTGCGGTTCCTCAA
Source organism: Nonomuraea sp. NPDC005501 (assembly GCF_040605905.1). Taxonomy (NCBI): domain Bacteria; kingdom Bacillati; phylum Actinomycetota; class Actinomycetes; order Streptosporangiales; family Streptosporangiaceae; genus Nonomuraea; species Nonomuraea sp. NPDC005501. The sequence goes on from NZ_JBEXDT010000075.1 coordinate 468, forward strand.
CGCCTGGCAGACTCGGGGCATGTTGGACACCTCGGTACGGCTGCTGCGGCTGCTGTCGCTGCTCCAGGCACGGCGCGCGTGGGGCGGGGCGGAGCTGGCGCAGCGGCTGGGCGTGACCACGCGGACCGTGCGCAACGACGTGGAGCGGCTGCGGATCCTCGGCTACGTACAGGCATCCGGCCCGGGTGCGGTTGCACGCGCCGGTGGAGGCGGTGGCCGGCCGGATCCCGCCCGCCGCCGGCCTGCTGACGACCCTGGACCCCGCCGAGGGCGAGAGCGGGTGCCTGCTGGAGACGGGCAGCGAGTCGCTCCACGACCTGGCCGGCTTCCTGGGCAGTCTGGGGGTGCCGTTCAGCGTGCTGCACCCGCCCGAGCTGCGCGCCCACCTGCGCGACCTCGCCGCCCGCTACGCCGCGGCGGCCGCCGAGGAGGGACCCCGCTGATGGTCTGCTTCATGCCCTGGTGCGAAGATTGAAGGGTCATGCCGACCAACCTCACCGTGATTCTCAGCGATCGGCCGGGGGAGCTGGCCCGCCTGGGGGAGCTCACCGGCGAGGCCGGCGTGAACATCGAGGGCCTGGCCGCGTTCACGGGCGAGGGCAAGGGCGTGGTGCACGTGCTGGTCGCCGACCCTGACGCGGCGCGCTGCCGGCGGACGCTGGAGGGCGCGGGCATGGGGATCGCCGACGAGCGGTCCGTGCTGGTGGTCAACATCGAGGACCGGCCCGGCACGCTGGGCGAGCTGACCCGGCAGCTCGCGAGCGCGAACGTCAACATCGACCTGGCCTACACGGCCTTCGGCGGCGTGAAGGTGGTCATCGCGACCGAGGACCTGGACAGCGCGCTGGCGGCACTGGAGGGGCCGGTGACCTCGCGCCTGGACGAGGTGCCGGGGGCGCCGAGCATCTGGGACCAGCCCGCCTGACCCAGCGATATATCAAACGTCGTGTGATAAATAACAGCCACGACACACGGCTCCGGCCACGTGTTCTCTCGTCGTAGGCCCCCGTGCGCGATGATGGCTACGCACTTTTTAACACTAGACACCGTGATCTATCACATGTCAGGGTTGATGCCGCGTCCATCACGCGATCTCCTCTCCGATTGTCGGGACATCCCCGGAGCCGTCCATGCCCCCTTCCACCCGGCCTGCCGAACGTGACCGCCCCGGCCCTCGCGTGCGCGTGCGCGACACCCGACCGCTCAGGCCGCAGCCGTCGCTGATCGCCTTCCGCACCGCGGGCGGGCTCGCGGGATGACGGACGACACCGGCGGCGCGCGGCGGGGACCGGCCTGGCGGCAGGAGGCGATCGCCGAGCAGATCCTCGCCCGCGGCGACATCACGGCCGCCGAGCTGGCCGAGCTGTTCCAGGTCAGCGTGATGACGATCCACCGGGACCTGAACGAGCTGGAACGCCAGGGCCTGGTCCGCAAGCTGCGCGGCGGCGTGACCGCGCAGCCGTCCAGCGTGTTCGAGAGCAACGTCGGCTTCCGCGAGCGCTCGATGCGCGTCGAGAAGGACGCCGTCGCCGCGCGCGCGGCGGAGCTGGTCGAGCCGGGCATGGCCGTCATGCTGGACGACTCCACCACCAGCCTCGCCCTCGCCCGGCGGCTGGAGCCGCTCGCGCCGCTGACCGTCGTCACCAACTTCCTCACCACGATCGAGCTGGTCGCCGGCATGCCCGGGATCCGGCTCATCGCGCTCGGCGGTGACTACGACGTGCTGCACAACTCCTTCCTCGGCGTCTCATGCACCGAGGCCATCGCCTCCCTCCAGGCCGACCTGTGCTTCGTGTCGACCTCGGCGGTGACCGGCGGCTACGCCTACCACCAGGAGCAGCACATCGTGCCGGTCAAGCGCGCCATGCTGGCCTCGGCCACCCGCAGCGTGCTGCTGATCGACCACACCAAGCTGGCCAGGACCGCGCTGTACCGTGTGGCCGGACTCCAGACGTTCGACCACGTCATCGTGGACGCCGGCGCCGGGCCCGAGGCGCTGCAGGACCTCGACCAGCTCACCCGCTCCCTCGATGTGGCCACCACACCCGCTCCGGAGGCGTCATGACCCCGCCGTCCCCCCTCCCGTCCTCTCCGCAGGCGCTCGCGTCGTCACTCCCGCCGGAGCTGGCGCGGATCCTGGCCGAGCCGCCGCGGGCCTACTCCCCCGCGGCGATCTGGTGGTGGAGCGGCGAGCCGCTGCGCCGCGACCGGCTGCGCCGGCAGCTCGAACGCTTCGCCGAGGGCGGCGTGTGGAACCTGGTCATCATCAACCTGGCGCCGTCCGGGCCGATGTTCGGCTCCGACGCCGACGACCCGCCGTTCTTCTCCGAGCCGTGGTGGGAGCTGCTGGAGCAGGTGTGCGACGACGCCGAGGAGCTGGGCGTCTCCCTGTGGTTCTACGACCAGCTCGGCTTCTCCGGCGCGGACCTCCAGGCGCGGCTGGTGGACGAGGAGCCGCGCTTCGCCGGGCGGTGGCTCGCCGCGGACGGCTCGGTGACGACCCGCGGCTTCGACTACCTGTCGCGGGAGGCGTGCGCGACGCTGATCGACCGGGTCCACGGCGAGTTCGAGCGGCGGCTCGGGCACCGGCTGGGGGGCGTGATCGCAGGCTCCTTCCAGGACGAGCTGCCGTCCATCCCGACCTGGTCGGACGGCTTCGCCGAGGAGTTCGCCCGGCGGCGCGGCTACGACGTCACGCCGTACCTGCCGCTGCTGTGGCAGGACGGCGCGGAGGGCGCGGGGGACGCGGAGGGTGCCGGCGGCGTCGATCCGGGTCTCGTGCGGCGCGACTACCACCGGACCCGGGCCGAGCTGGCCGAGGAGGCGTTCTTCCGGCCGCTCGCCGCCTGGCACGAGCGGCACGGCCTGATCAGCGGCTGCGACCAGCAGGACCCGGCCCGCGGCGGGCACCCCGTGGAGGGGGTGAGCCTGTACGCGGACTACGCGCGCACGCACCGCTGGTTCGGCGCGCCCGGCTCCGACCACCACGGGGACGCCCGCATCCACTCCTCGCTCGCCCACCTGTACGGGCGGCCCCGCACGTGGATCGAGGCGTTCCACTCCAGCGGCTGGGGCGGCACGCTGGAGGAGACCTTCGACTGGCTGCTGCCGTGGCTGCGCGCCGGCGCCACCCTGTACAACCCGCACGCCGTCTACTACACGACCAAGGGCGGCTGGTGGGAGTGGGCGCCGCCGGCCACGGACTGGCGGCAGCCGTACTGGCGGCACCACCGCGTCTTCGCCGACGCCGTCACGCGGCTGTGCGCGGCGCTGTCGCTGGGGCGGCACGCGTGCGAGGTGGCGGTGCTGCTGCCGACGGCCACGGCCCAGGCCGGCACCCGCCTCGACGGGGCCGGTCCCGAGGCGGAGCGGGCGCAGGAGGTGTACCGGCGGCTCGTGGGCGACATGGCGTGGTTCCGGATGGTGCCGGGCGTGCTGGACGGGCTGGGCCTGGACGCCGACGTCATCGACGACGACTCGCTCCAGCGCGCCACCGCCCGGCCCGCCTCCGCCTCCGCCTCCGGCCAGGGACCGGGCCAGGGGTGGGGCGGGGCGCGGCTGGAGGTGGCCGGGGAGTCGTACGCGGCCGTCGTCCTGCCCGCCTGCGCCGTCCTGGAGCCGGACACCGAGCGGGCGCTCGTCGCGTTCGCGGAGCGGGGCGGCCTGGTCGTGGCCGTGGAGACGCTCCCCGGCGGGCCGCTGCGCGAGCTCGTCCGCTTCGCGCTGACGGTCGACGAGCTGGGGCCGCTGCTGTCGCCGCTGCGCCGGGTGGAGGCTCCCGCGCCGCCGCTGGTGCGGGAGGTGGACGGCGCGACGCTCGTCTTCCTCCAGGCGGCCTTCCCCATGGCCAGCCGCGTGGCGGTGGAGCGCCCCGACGCGCGGGGCGCGGACCAGGGCTGGGACACGGCCACGATCGACTTCGACCCCGCCCGGTACGCGACGGAGACACCGGTCCGGGTGCGGGGCGTCACGGGGACGCCGCTGCTGGTCGACCCGTTCACGGGCGGCGTGCGCGCACTGCCGTACGAGGTGGACGGGGAGCACGTGGAGGTGGTGGTGCCGTTCGACGCGGGACCCGCGGCGCTGCTGGTGTTCACCGGCCAGGACGTGACTCCCACCGCCCCCAGCGCCCCGGCCGGGACGCTGGAGGTGGACCTGGGCTCCGGCTGGGAGATGGAGCCGGTGCCCACGCTCGACGACACCTGGGGCGACCTCGGTCACGACGGGCCGGTGCTGCGGCGATGGGAGGTGGAGCACCGCCTCGACGGTGAGGACGCGTGGCGGCCCGCGTACGCCACCTTCGGCCCGCACGGCGTCTGGCGCGTCGCCCCCGCCTCCTCCCCGTCGGCCGGCTCCCCGTCGGCCGGCTCCTCGCCGGCCGGGCCGGTGGGTGCGGACGGCTGGCGGCCCGCGGTGTTCTCGGTGTCGCGCGGGATCCGCAAGGACCCGATCCACCGGGTCACGCTCGGCCCCAAGGGGCACGTGCCGGAGGAGTTCCTGGACTTCGGCCCCATCGACGCCGGTCAGGCCGCCTGGTTCCGGTGCGAGCTGACCGTACCGGGCCCACGGGACGCGTACCTGGCCGTGGGGGCGCCCGCCGCCAAGGCGGCGTGGATCGACGGTACCCCGGTGACCCTGGACGACCGCGGTTACCTGGCCCTGGCCCGCGACCCGCTCTCCCCCGGCACGTACGTCCTCGACCTGCGGCTGGACCCGGAGGAGGACGGCGCGCCGCTGCGCGCCCACCTCGCCGTGGTGACGGACCCGGAGGCGTACCTGCGGCCGGAGTGGATCGCCGGGCCGGAGGGGCCCGGGGAGCTGACCGCGACGTTCACCCCGCGCGGGACGGTGCTCCAGGTGGCGTCGTCGGCGGCCTGCCGGGTCCTCGTCAACGGCGTCGAGCTGGGCCGGCAGGGCGGCTTCGACCCGTACGCGGACATGCGCAAGCCCCGGGTGCGCCGCTACGACGCCGCGCGGGCGCTGCGGCCGGGCGTGAACGAGGTGACGGTCCGGGTCGGCGACGGCTCCGAGCCGGTCCTGGTGGACGGCTGCGCCACGTCGGGGCCCGGCTGGGAGGCGGTCCGGGACGGCGTCCGGGTCCCGGCGCACGTCCGCCGGGCCCAGTACCTGGACCCGGCCGCGCTGCACCTCCCCCGCCGCCCCCACCCGCTGCCGGACACCTCCTGGCTCTCGGCGGCTCCCAGCACTTCCGTGGTGGTCCCCGCCGTGCTGGCCGAGGAGGGGACGGAGGGCCGGGTGGAGTGGCTGCGGTTCGGGGTGCCGCCGGGCGCCACCGCCCTCCGGGTGCCGCTGCGCGGCAAGGCCGTCCTCCACGTCGACGGCGACGCCGTGGCGGACGGCACAGGGTGCCTGTCCGTGCCCCTCGACGGCCGGGTCGGGCCGCGCGTGGCGACGCTGCGGGTGGAGACCGAGGCCGGGCACGCCGGCGGGGCGATCCTGACCGGGCCGATCGAGTTCGACGCCGGGCCGGGGCCGATCGAGCTGGGCGACTGGGAGCGGACGGGCCTGCCGGAGTACAGCGGCGGCGTCCGTTACCTCCGGACCGTGCCCGTCGCGGGGTCGCCGGACTCGGCGGTCCTCGACCTGGGCCGGGTGCGCGGCACGGCCGAGGTCCGGGTCAACGGCCGCCCCTGCGGGGTCAGGGTCTGCTCGCCGTACCGGTTCGACGTCGGCGCGGCGCTGCGGCCCGGTGACAACACGGTGGAGGTCGAGGTGTACGGCACGCTCGCCCCGCACCTCGACGCGGTGAGCCCCACCCATTTCGTCTTCCCCGGCCAGCGCGTCACGGGTCTCTTCGGCCCGGTCCGTCTCGTGCTGCCCCGGCCCTGAGGCGGGTGAGCCGGGTCCCGGCCGGGGCGGCCGTCAGCCGGGGCCCATGCCCAGCAGGGCGGCCAGCGACCGCTCCAGCCAGCCGGCGTCGAGGGGCTCGTCGTCGATGAGGCAGTGCAGGAGGGCCCCGTCGACGAACATCGCGGCGGCCCGCGCCGCCCGCGCGTCCGCGCGCCCGGCCAGGACGGCGGTCAGACCGTCGATCCACAGCCGGGCCAGCGGCCGCAGCTCGGGCCGGTGCGCGGCCGCGGCGTAGAGCTCGTTCCAGATCACCATCCGGTCGCGCTCACGCAGGTAGGCGGCCGTCAGCGCGGCGAGGGTGGCGGGCACGTCCGCGCTGCTCCGCAACTCCTCGCCCCAGACACGCAGCCACTCCTCGGTGGCCTCGGCGGCGTGCGCGAGCGCGGCGGCGACCAGGTCGCCGAGGGAGGCGAAGTAGTACGTGGTCGCCCCCAGCGGGACGCCGGCCCGCGCGGCGACGAGCCGGTGCGTCAGGCCGTTCACGCCCACCTCGGGGATCAGCTCGCAGGCGGCCTGGACCATGCGGCGCCGGCGCTCCACCGGGTCGCGCCGCGCGGTCAATGCGCGCCCGCGAGGTTGAGCGTGACCACTCCCGCCACGACCAGGGCCACGCCCGCGACCTTCGCCGCGGTGAGCGGCTCGCCCAGGAACAGCATCCCGATGACGACGATCAGCGTCGTGCCCAGCCCGGCCCAGATGGCGTAGGCGACGCCCACCTGCATGCCCCGCTCCAGGGCCCGGGCGAGCAGCAGGAACGCCGCGCCGTAACAGGCCAGGCAGGCCAGCGTCGGCCACAGCCGGGTGAACCCCTCGGTGCTCTTGAGCAGGGTCGTCCCCAGCACCTCGGCCCCGATCGCCAGGGCGAGGAACAGGTACATCATCGGCGCTCTCCCGGAGTAGTACACCAGTACATGGACAAATGTACTATTCGTCCGGGTGTCGCTCCCCCGGCGCCCCGGTCCGGCCGCGTACGGTCGGCTCCATGCGGAGAGAGCGGAGCGCCCCGTGAGGCGCGGCGGCATCCTGAACGGCGCCCTGGCGGGGGCCCTCGCGCGGCTCGGGCACACCGACCGGGTGCTGGTCTGCGACAGCGGCATGCCGCTGCGGCGCGGCGCCGAGATCGTGGACCTGGCCTTCCTGCCCGGCGTCCCGGCGTTCGGCACCGTGCTGGACGGCCTGCTCGCCGAGATCGTCGTGGAGGGCGCCACGGCCGCCGAGGAGGTGCGCGAGGCCAACCGCGCGTGCGACGCCCTCCTGCGCGAACGGCTTCCCGGCCTGGCGTACGTGGCCCACGAGCGGCTCAAGGAGCTGGGCCGGGCCTGTGAGCTGGTCGTCCGCACAGGCGAGGCCCACCCGTACGCCAACGTGATCCTGAGCTGCGGCGTCCCCTTCTGACCCGCGCCGCCGGCCCGGCTACAGTTCTCCTTCCCGGGGGCATCCGGCCCGGCGGGTCGACGAAGGCGAGTTACCGTATGACCGATCCTCCTGTCGCTCCGATGCGGTTCCGGCTCGACGTGCGATTGCCGCAGGCCGTGCCGGCTCACGACTTCCGGCATCCGGGAGAGGCCGACATACCCGCCTTGGGGCGGCTGATGTGGGAGGCGTACCGGGGGACGCCCGACGAGGAGGACGCCGGGGGCAGTGTCGCGGCGGCGACCGAGGAGATCCGTCTGACTCTCACCGGCGAGCACGGGATCTTCCTGCCCACGGCGTCCTTCGTCGCGGACGACGGGGCCCGGCCCGTGGCCGCCGCGCTGGTGACGGAGTGGCAACAGGTGCCGCTGCTGGCGTACGTCTTCACCGCGCCGTCACATGCCGGCGAGGGGCTGGGCCGGCGGCTGATCGAAGCGGCGATGCACGCGCTCGGGGAGCAGGGCTATCCGCTGTTGTCACTGGCGGTGACGGAGGCCAACGTCAGGGCCCGGCGCCTCTACGCGTCCATGGGTTTCACCCCGCACTCGTAAGACACGCCGCCCGGGTCAGGACCCTTGGCGGGCCGGCTCCCCCGAGGTCGTGAGGGCGGACGCCACGCGGACGTTGTCGAAGTCGACGGCCGCGCGGCCCGTCACGAGCTGGACGGAGCCGGACCCGGTGATCGGGTCCGGATCGGTGACGGCGACCCGCGGCGTCGGCTCGGCGCCGACGAAGACGCGGATCTCCGCGCCGCGCAGCTCGACGCGGAGCCGCGCCGTCCCGGTGACCGCAGCGCCCGAGCCGCTCGCGATGACGCCCGTGCCGGCGCGGAAGACGTCGACCGAGCCGTCGGGCCGCAGGTAGACCATGTACCCGGACCGGGTGTAGGCGTCGCCCGGCTCGGCCGTCCGCACCTGGAGGCCGGCGAAGGCCGTGGACGTGGCTGACGTCCGGAAGGTGAGGTCGGCCTCGGCGAAGCCGTCGGCGATCCGCAGGTCGTCGACGACCGACTTCCAGCCGGTCCGCGTCGTGTCCCGCTGGCGGTACACGCCGTCGGCGACCGTCCAGGAGCCGTCCACGGCGGTCCACGCCTCGGACGTGGCCTGCGCCGAGGAGAAGCCGTCGCGGAAGACGACGCCCTCGGCGTCCGGCACGATCCGCAGGTCGAGGGCGTCGATCTCGGTCGTCCCGCCGGTCCGCACGGACTCGGCCGTCAACGGGCACGGCCCGGGCAACGCCGTCTCCCGTACGGTCACCTTCAGCTCTCCGGGGCCCTCGGCCGTGGCGGCGCCGGTGAGGCACGGCCCCGAGACGGTGACCCTGGCGATGTCGCGTCCGGTGATCCGCACCGTCAGCTCCCGCCCGGCCACGCCGGTCGCCGCGTCGAGCGTGGCGGTGACGAGGTCCTGGCCGACGTGGGAGCGCGCCGCCTCGGCGACCAGGCGCGCCGCGTCGCGCGCGCCGAGCACGCGCTCGCGGACCAGCCGGGCGGTCGTCCTCGTGACGTGGGCGACGAAGGCGCCGTGGCTCTCCCACCGCTCGCCGGCCCGCAGGAGGTCGGCGACCGTGCAGCCGGAGCCGTCGCCGGCGTTGACGACGCCGGTGTCGCGGTCGCCGATGAACACGTGCGACCGCTCGTCGGAGCCGGGGCAGGCGTCGTCCACGACCCGGACGTCGTAGCCGAGCCGGCCCGTGGCCTTGACGTCGAGGACCTGGAGGGCGCGCCCGCCGCCCGCCACCGGGAAGGACGACGGCCACAGGGTCGCCGAGCCGGCGCCGGTCCAGCGGATCTCCAGGCTGCGCCCGCCACGGTTGACGACCACTCCTGAGACGCCCTCCGCGTCCGCCCGGGTGCCCACCTTCACCTCGCGGGAGCCGGCGGGGCCGCCGATCCACTGGAGCGTGTCGTCCTCGCCGAGGACGAGCGGGATGCGCTCGAAGAAGTCGCCCGTGCCCTCGACCCGCACCTTGAGGGTGTCGCCGAGGGTGACGGACTTGGTCACCGGGGCGCCCGCCGCCCGGTAGCGGATCTCCAGGGCGTCGAGGTCGGCCACGGTCGCGGGGGCGACGGGCGAGCCGTCGCGGAAGAACTCGGGGACCGGCTGGTCGTAGGCGTCGACGTGGAAGCCGTCGGCCGCCGCCCAGCCGGTGCCCCAGGACAGCTCCGCCTCGGCCGGGCGGGTGCGCGGGGCGCCGACCTGGGGGGCGTTCTGGCCCTGGATGACCACGCCGAGCTTCGGGTCGTACAGGTAGCTGAGCCCGAAGCGCTGGTTGTCCCAGAAGCCGTACTGGGTGTTGACGTGCTTGCCGAAGCCCATGCCGGCGACGTAGGCGGGACGCTTGGCGAAGACGAAGCGCTGGCCGGTGGCCGAGTCCGCGCGGACCTCGGTGTACGGGGCTCCGGCGTAGGGCCGCAGCGTGCCGACCGCCGCCTCGCGCTCGGCCTCGGCCGGGTAGTACTCGTCCCGCAGCGCCACGTCGCGGATGACGGCGGGGTCCAGGTAGGCCCAGGCCGGCGCGACCAGCGGCGCGACCGAGGCCTGCCAGCCGCCCTTGACGAAGGCGGCGCGACGCTCGGCGACCTCCTCCCGGGTGGCCGCGTAGGCGCGGGCCTGCGGGATGGTCCGGCCCCAGAGGTCGTTGGAGCCGATGGGCAGCTCGGCCGCGTAGTTCCAGCCGCGGTGGCGGGAGTCGACGGCGGTGTTGATGAAGTAACCGTCGAGCTGCTTGTCGTAGAGCAGGTTGTACTGCGCCCAGTCCAGGTAGCGGCTCTGCATCCGGTCGATCACCGGCCGGGTCGCGGGGTCGGCCCAGCCCGCGAGGTCCTCGGTCTCCACCTCCAGGCTGTAGCGGTGGGCGACCGTGCCGTCCCGGAAGAAGCCGGCCTCGCTCTGCGAGATCTTCTCGTGGTCGGCCAGGCGCTGCTCGAAGCGGGCGCGCAACGCCGGGTCGTCGAGGCGGCGCAGCAGCCGCGAGATGCCGACCAGGCCGCCCGCGACCTGGTTGGCGAACTGCGAGCCGCGCGGCCCCCACACCTCCTGGTCCTCCAGGAACCAGGTGGCCGCCCGCTTCATGGCCGCGGTCAGGGACGAGACCAGCGCAGGGTCGACCGTGCCGTCGGCGTCGAGCAGCTCCAGCATGATCGCGTAGAGTTCGAGCGCGAAGCCCGTCGCGGCGCGCGAGTGGACGTCGCCGCCGCCCTGGGGGAACGACCCGTCGGCGTTCTGGGTGCCGAGCGTGAACCGCAGCGCCGCCTCCAGCCGCCGGCGCAGGGCCTCGTCGCGACGGTACGGGTTCCACGGGCGGTCGGCGGTGTAGAAGTAGGCGAGCGTGAGGACGTTCTCCATGACGCGCGCGTCGTCCGGTCCCTGACCGGCGCGCCAGCAGCCGCAGGTGATGAAACCGTAGTTCGTGGCGCTGTCGTCGTTGACGCTGTTGGCCAGCCGGGCCAGGTTGGCGAGGTAGGGCGCGATCTGCTGCTCCAGGCCGGTGAAGTCGGCCAGGTCGATCGTGCCCGGGTCGAGGTTGGCGACCTCGGGCAGCGGGCCGCTCGGGGCCTGTGCGGCCGCCGTGGCCGTCACGCCGGTTCCCGGCGTCGTCGCCGCGGCCGCCTGGGCCGCCGGTGTGAGCGCCAGCGCGGCGGTGACGGCCACGGCGGTGACGCGCCGCGCGCCACGGGCCCCCGGGCCGTCGCCATGTCGTGTCGATCTCATGATCGTGCCTCCAGGAAGGGCCGTCTCGCCCGGTGACCGGTCTTCGTGAATCGATTCACGGCGAGGTGTGCGGGCGAGCGTAGTGGCGAGATCTCAGCGATGTCAACGCTCCCGCACGCGCGCCCGGCGGCCAGGGTGAGGCGCGGGCTACGCGAGGGGCGGGCGGGCTACGCGGGGGCGGAGCCGGCGATGGGCAGGGAGGTCGAGCGGATCACGAGCTCCGGCTCGAAACGTCCCTGCATGTCCTGCTCATCCTCGATACCGAGCAGGATGCGGACGGCGCTCGCCCCGAGCGCCGCCGACGGGTGCCTGACGCTGGTGAGCGGCACGATCGCGAAATCGGCGAACTCTATGTCGTCGTACCCCACGAGCGACACGTCCTGCGGCACCCGGACCCCGGCCACGATCAGCCCGTGCAGGAGGCCGAGGGCGAGCAGGTCGTTGCCCGCGACGATCCCGTCGGGGAAGTCGGCCTCCGGGCGTTCGAGCAGTGTCCGCGCGACCTCCTCCCCGACCTGCGCGGTCTGCACCCGCACGCGGACGATCTCCAGCGAGGCCGGCTCCGCGGACTCGGCGATCGCCCGCCTCACCCCGGCCAGCCGCAGGTCGATGTGGGGATGGGCGCCCCCCGCGAACAGCAGCCGCCTCCTGCCCTGGGCGAGCAGGTGGGAGGCGGCGAGGTAGCCGCCCCGCTCGTTGTCGCCGGAGATCGCCGGGTAGCTGTGCGGGCCCGGCGCGACACCGACGAGGACGAACGGCGTCCCCCGCCTGCTCAGCCCGAGCAGCTCGGCGGGCACGTCCGCGACCGGCGCGGCGACGATGCCGCTCACCTGCTGGGACTCGAAGAAGTTGATGTAGGCGCGCTCGCGTTCGAGGTTCTCGTCGCTGTTGGCGACGAGGATGAAACGGCCGTGCGCGGCGGCCTCGGCCTCGGCGCCCGCCGCGATCTCCGCGTAGACGGGGTTGCCCGCGCTGGAGACCAGCAGCCCGAGTGCGAGGCTGTGGCCGACGCGCAGCCGCCGCGCCGCGTCGTTGCCGACGTAGCCGAGCTCGTCGGCGGCGGCGAGCACGCGGCGCCGCAGGTCCGGCGAGACCCGGTCAGGCTGGGTGAAGGTGTAGGAGACCGTCGCCCGGGAGACCCCCGCGCGGGCCGCCACGTCACCCACGGTGGGGGCGGAGCTCACGACCTTCGATCGCCGTGGCGCCGGTGGGGAGGTCATCGGGCTCCTCACTGTCGTGCGGGGTCGGATCGCCGTCAGCCTAGCGCATCCGTGAATGGATTCACGAAGCCGGCGGCCGGACCGTTGACATGGTTCGAGGACGGCGCGTAATCTGCCCGAAACGCTCGTGAATCGATTCACGACTCGTTCACGCGAGCCGGTTCCCCCGGACCCGGCCGCCCAGGCGTCGCGAGGGGCGCCCGTCATGATCCATCCCCCGTGGCTCATCGAGCCCCGGCACCCATCTGCGAGAGGAGTCACACGTGGCCGTGCCGCATGCGACGACGTCACCGCCCGGAGGGCGGGAGCCCGGAGCACGCGAACCCGCCGCGCAGGCGCCTCCCGGAAGGGCCCGTCGCAGGGTGGGCGTGCGCGCCCCGTGGTGGTTCGTGGTCCCGGCCATCTCGGTCTACCTTTTCATCGTCGTCGTGCCCAGCGCCAACGGGGCCCTGTTCTCCTTCACCGACTGGAACGGGCTGCGCCCCGACTGGTCGTTCGTCGGCCTGGGCAACTACGCCGAGGTCTTCGCCGACCGGACCGCCCGCGACGCCCTGGTCAACACCCTCCTGCTGGCCGCCGCGGCCACCGTGGCGCAGAACGTCGCCGGGCTGCTGCTGGCGCTCGGCGTGAACAGCATGGTCAAGAGCCGTTACGTGCTGCGCGTCGTCTTCTTCGCGCCCGTGGTGCTCACGCCGCTGGTCGCGGGCTACGTGTGGAGCTTCCTGCTCTCGCCCGACGGCGCGGTCAACGACGCGCTGGAGGCCGTCGGCCTGGGCTCACTGAGGCATGACTGGCTGGGCGATCCGGACACGGCGCTGTACGCGGTCGTGGCCGAGATCGTCTGGCAGTTCGCCGGGTACTCGATGGTCATCTACCTGGCGGGGTTGCAGGCGATCCCGGCGGAGGTGCTGGAGGCCGCCACGATCGACGGGGCGGGCGCGTGGAGCAAGTTCCGCCGCGTGGTGCTGCCCCTGCTCAACGGCGCCGTCGTCATCAACGTGATGCTCTGCCTGATCGGCGGGCTGAAGCAGTTCGACCAGGTGATGGCCATGACCGGCGGCGGCCCCGGCACCGCCACCGAGACGATCTCCACGGCGATCTACAAGAGCGCCTTCTCCCTGGGCGACTTCCCGTTCTCGATCGCGCTGGCCGTCGTCATGACCGTGGTCATCGCGGTGCTGGCCGGCGTCCAGTTCCGCCTGACGCAGAGGAGGAGCTCCTGATGCACGCCCGCTACACCTGGCGGACCCTCACCCGCGAGGCGACGCTGATCCTGCTCGCGCTGCTGTTCCTCGTCCCGCTGGCCGGGCTGCTCAACGTCTCGCTGAAGCCGCAGGACAGCCAGACCAGCGCGCTGGCCTTCGCCTGGCCGCCCACCCTCGACAACTACGCGCGGGCGTGGAACGAGGCAAGCCTGGGCGCGGCGCTGGGCAACAGCTTCGTCATCACGATCGTCAGCGTGGTGCTGATCATCGCCTTCGCGGCGGCGGCCGCCTACCCGCTGGCCCGCGTGACCCGCGGCTGGTCGCGCTACACCTTCTCCTTCGTCATCGGCGGCCTGCTCGTCCCCGGCCAGCTCGCCCTGCTCCCGCTGTACGCGACCATGCGCGACATGGGCCTGCTCGGCACGCTGTGGGCGGTCATCCTGATCAACGTCGGGCAGCAGATGCCGTTCTCGGTCTTCCTCTACACGATGTTCCTGCGCGAGCTGCCGCTCGACTACGAGGAGGCGGCGCTGCTCGACGGCTGCGGCCCGGTGCGCTCGTTCGTCACCGTCGTCTTCCCGCTGCTGCGGCCGGTGACCGGCACCGTGGTGATCCTCAACGCCGTGGGCATCTGGAACGAGTTCTTCACGCCGCTGCTCTACCTGGGCGGCAGCGACAACACCACGGCCCCCGTGGCGATCTACGGCTTCGTCAGCCAGTACGTCTCCCAGTGGCCCCTCATCTTCGCCGGCCTGGTGATCAGTGTCGTCCCGATCCTGGTCGTCTACTTCGCGCTGCAGAAGCACATTATCAAGGGCTTCGCCGGCGGCCTCAAAGGCTAGCGCTCCCCACCCCCGTCACCGACCCCGGAGTCTGTCATGAAGTCGTTCACCACCATCACGGCCGCCTGCTGCCTCGCGCTCGCGGCCGCCGCCTGCTCCACCTCGGGCGGCGGCTCCACCACCGCCGCCTCGCCCGGCCAGGTGCTGACGCTCGCCGCCGCCGGCCAGGGCCCGGCCAAGGCCGCGATCGCGGCGTTCGAGAAGGCCAACCCCGGCGTCACCGTGAAGGCCACCTTCACCGAGGACGACGCCTCCTACCAGCAGCAGGTCCGCACCCAGCTCGCCTCGGGGACCGCGCCCGACGTCTTCCGCATGTGGCCCGGCGGCGGCAACACCATGGCCGTGCGCGACCTCGGCAAGGACGGCATGCTGATGGACCTGTCCGGCGAGGGGTGGGCGGGCGGCATGAGCACCGACCTCAAGGCCGTCACCACCGACCCGGCCGGCAAGGTGGTCGCCGTCCCCGTCACGATCGGCGCCATCGGCGCGGTCTGGAACGACCAGGCGCTCCAGGCCAGTGGCCTGGCCAAGCCGACCACGTGGCCGGAGGTCCTGACGTTCTGCAAGGAGGCCAAGGCCAAGGGCGTCGTGCCGTTCGCGCTGGGCCTGAAGTCCGCCTGGGTGACCCAGCTCGTGCCGTACGCGCTGACCGCCTCGCTCGTCTACGGCCCGAACCCCTCCTTCACCCAGCAGCAGAAGGAGGGCAAGGCCACCTTCGCCGCCTCGGAGTGGAAGCAGGCGCTGGAGAAGTACCTGAAGATGCGCGACGAGGGCTGCTTCAACGACAGCCCCAACGGCGTCGGCTACGACGAGCAGATGCAGATGTTCGGCCAGGGCAAGGCCCTCGGCGTGGTCCACGTGCTGTCGGCCGTGCAGTCGGCGCTGGAGTACGCACCCAAGGGGACGACGTTCTCGATGACGCCGTTCCCCGCCACCGACAGCGCCGAGGGCACGTACGTGCCGGTGTCGGTCGGCATCGTGTACGGCGTCAACGCCAAGGCCGCGAACCCGGAGCTGGCCCGCAAGTTCGTGCAGTTCCTCGCCTCCCCGGAGGGCCAGGCCGTGTACGCGACCGCCTCCGGCAGCAGCCCCGCCCTGGCGGCCCCCGGCTTCAAGGCCGACGCGCTGCAGCAGCCGGTGCTGGACGCCGTCGCGGCGAAGAAGTCCACGCTCTACCCCGACCAGGCGTGGCCGGGCCCGAAGGTCCAGCAGGAGCACCTGACCTCGATCCAGGAGCTGTTCAACGGGACGGTGGACGTGCCGGGCGTGCTCGGCCGCATGGACAAGGCGTTCACGGCCGCCCGTTGACAGAGGCGTATGTCCATCCCCCGACGAACACGACGAACACGACGAACACGACGAAGGACACCATGACGTTCAAGGAGGCGTGCCTGTGGATCACGCCCAAGATCTTCGACGATCTGCGCGACCCCGCCCCCGGCGTGGCGGCGTTCTTCGACCACCACGCCGGCTGGCTCGTCGACCGGCCCGTCACGATCGTGTTCTGCGCCGGCAACGGCGACCACGTCCTCAACTACGCGGGACGCGGCTCGTGGGGCGACGGCTTCGACTGGGCCCGCTACAACTGCTTCGCGCTGGGTCCCGGCGGGCCCGCCGCGATGGTCAGGAAGCACAACCGTGACTGGCTGGCCCGGGTGCGCGACGGCGGTGAGCGCTCGGCCAACCCGTACTCGGCCGGGCCGATGTTCACCCTGTCCGAGCAGCCGATGGACTACGCGACGCTGGCCGGGATCTACGCGGCCGTGCGGGCGGAGGCGGAGCGGCGGGGGCTGCGGGTCAGCCTGCTGGAGTACCTGGAGCCGGGGCCGGAGTTCTGCCGCAGCGAGTGGAAGACGGTCCTGCATCCCGAGGTGGCGGCGAGCGCCGCCGACGCCGGCGGGCACCTGGTGCCCGGCGTGATCGACGTGACCGCCCCGCTGACCGCCGACGCCCGCCGGTACGCCGCCTTCCCCGGCGGCATCCCGGCCGGGCTGCCCGCCGGGGACTTCGTCACCGCCCAGACGGCCGCGTTCGCGGACGACTTCGGCCTGGACGGCGTCATGCTCGGCAACCAGTTCGGGCTGGTCGGGTTCTGGCACCCCGACAACGCGCCGCCGCTCACCCCGGAGCGGTCGGCCGGGATCGAGCGGTTCTTCCTGCGGCTGCGCGAGGCCATGGGCGGGCGGCTCGTGTACTGGATGGACACGTACTGGCGGGCCGAGGTGGAGCGGGCGGCGTGGGGCATGACCGACGCCGCCTACCAGAGCCTCGACGCGATCCTGGTGAGCACGTTCGCCGTGCTGGTGGAGCGCACCGAGATCGTCCCGAACCTGCTGAGCAAGGCCGCCCTGGGCGGGCCGCGCCCGCTGCTCGGCCTGGACTTCGTCGACCCGTGGTACTGGTACCGGACGTACCTGGACGACCGGCGGACGTACGTCTACCAGCGGGAGGTGCTGGCCGGGCACGCCGCGTCGGTGGCCGGGGTCTCGTTCTTCGCCAACGACACCTTCGGCCACTTCGTGCCCGAGCCGGAGCTGGGGTCCACCCTGGAGGTCGTGCGGAAGGCGGAGATCGGCTGACGCTCAGGAGGCCACGCGGCGCGGACAGAGCCCACCTCGGTCAGGCGTAGACCGAGCCTGTCTCGGTGAGCAGCGCGTTCAGCACGCGCATGCCGCGCCAGGCCCGCGTGAGCCCGAAGAGCGCGGAGAACCGCACGACGGCGCGGACCTCCTCGGGCGCGGCCCCGGCGCCGAGGGCCCGCGTCGTGTGGGCGCGGAAGCTCTCGTCGAGCGTCTGATAGAGCACGTCCACGGTCATCGTCGCGAACGCGCGCTCCCGCACGCTGAGCCGCGTCATCCCGGCCCGCATGCGTGACTGCAGGGCCATGTACCCGCCGAAGGGCGCGTCCAGTTCGGTGACCGCCCGCAGCATCGACGCCGGCAGTGGACTGCCCGTGCCGTCGGCGTTCACCTGGTGCCCCTCCCCCGCGGAGCCGTCCAGGCCGTGCGCCCGCTCGATCTCGGCCAGCCGGGCCAGCGCCGCGTGCGCCGCGGGGTAGCCGCTGTCGTAGGCGATGAAGCGGAGCAGCTCGCGCAGGTCGCCCACGGGCACGCCGTGCTCCGGCGCCGTCGTCACATGCTCCTCGAACGGCAGCCCGAGGGTCTGTTCGCACACGTCGGCGACGACGGACAGCAGGATCTTCTCTCTCGTGCTCAGCTCCGGGAGCTCGTCCCAGACCGCCCGGTAGGTGGCCGCGCTCATCTCCGCGAACACGGGGTCCAGCGCCTTCACATCCGACATGACTCTCCTCGATGACTGAACGGTTGTAGCGCTACGACTGTAGCCCAACACCTGTCCCCCTACAATGGGTCGTCATGGACACGATCGGCGAGCAGCCCGGCGAGCAGAGCGGCGGGCGGGGCGATCGGCGGGGCGGCGGGCGGCGGCGCAACCCGCGCGGCCAGGGCGACCGGCTGCGCGACGAGATCGTCACCGTCACCGTCCGGCTGCTGGACGAGCTGGGCGACGACCAGGCGCTGTCCCTGCGCGCGGTCACGCGCGAGGTCGGCATCGCGACGACCTCGGTCTACATCCACTTCGCCGACCGCGACGCCCTCGTGCTCGCCGCGCTGGAGCGCTTCCACGGCGATCTCGTACGCGCCGTGGACGAGGCGGAGGCCACCGCCCCGGACCCCGCCGGCCGGCTGCGCGCCCGGGTCCTGACGCTGGGCGAGTGGGTACGGCGCCACCCGGGCCTGTACAAGGTGCTGCACGAGAGCACCCTCAACCAGCGCACGTCGATGACGTTCAAGCAGGAGCTGACCGAGCGCACCACCGCCGTGGTGCGGAGCTGCATGGACGCCGGGCTGGCCCCGCCGGACGATCCCGCGCTCGTCTCGCTGGACCTGCGGGCGGCCGTCCACGGCGCGGTGTCGATGCGCGTCAACCAGCCCGACATGCCGTGGCCGCCGCTGGAGGACCAGGTGGACAGGTTCCTCGCCAAGCTCGTCGGCATCCGGCCCGCCTCCCCCTGACGGCTCTCCAGAGTGACGTCCCTCCCCGTCCCCGGACGACATTCCCGATGTGGTGATCGACCACGTTCAGCGCTGCTTGGCTCGACGAGCGCAACACGGATCAGGAGCGCCGAAAGCATGGGGGCGAGGAGCGATCGTCACGACCTGTGGAGGGGAGCCGCGCCGACCCAGCGGTGGTAGGCGTCCACGTCGACGTTGCTGCCGCACACGATGGTGACCACGTGCCGCCCGGCGAAGCGGTCACGGTCTTCGAGGATCGTCGCGATGCCGAGCGCGGCCGACGGCTCGACGACGAGGCCGGCGTGGTCGAGGAGCATCCGCATACCGGCGATGATCGACGCCTCCTGGACCAGGACGGCGTCGTCGGCGACCAGGAGGAGGTCGTCCAGGACGGCTGGGATGGGACGCCGGCCGGCGACGCCGTCAGCGATGGTGTCGGTCGAGTCGGTGGTGACGACGCGCCGTCGGCGCCACGAGTGTGTCATCGCCGGTGCGCCCAGCGGCTGGACGCAGATCACCTCGACTTCGGGCGCGCAAGCCTTCACCACATGACCCACACCGGTGGCCAGCGCCCCGCCGCCGAGAGCGATCAGGACGGCGTCGAACGACGGCACGGTTTCCACCAGTTCCAGGCCGATGGTCGCCGCGCCCTCGCAGGTCTCGATGTCCAGGCTGTCCTCGACCAGCCGGATGCCGCCGTACCGCGCGATGTCCGCCGCCCGCTCGCGGGCCATGTCGAAGTCGCCGTCCACCAGCTCCAGCCTGGCGCCCAAGGCGCGGATGCGGTCGAGCTTGGCCGCAGGCGCGAACCGGGAGGCCACGACGGTGACGTCGAGCCCCCGGCCGCGACCGGACCAGGCGAGGGCTTGGCCGAGGTTGCCCGCGCTGGCGCACACCACGGCTCGCGGGCCACGGTCGGCGAGCAGGCTCGCGACCACCTCGGTGCCGCGCGCCTTGAAGCTGCGCACCGGGTTCGCCGTTTCGAGCTTGACGCTCACCGCGCATCCGAGGACGCGCTCCAGCGCCTCGCAGCGGTACAGCGGAGTGTCGAGGAAGACCGGGTCGATCACCCGGCGGGCCGCCCGGATCCGGGCGGTGTCGAGGCGCGTCTCCTGCACGGCACAGCAGCGTAGCTCCGCCGGCGCAGTTTCGGCGGGTGCACGCGGCGACCCGTGCCGGACGGCCGGTCGGCACCGCTCACCAGCCGCGTGCGATCCATTCGTCCAGGTGCGGGAGCTCGGCGGCCACGGTGGTGCTGCGGCCGTGTCCGGGATGGATGCCGGCCGCGCCCGGATACGCCAGGAGCCTGCGTACGGACCGAATGATGACCGGAAAGTCCGACAGCGGAGGGCCGGTGAGTCCGGGCCCGCCGGGGAACAGGGTGTCCCCGGTCAGCAGGTGCCCGTCCACTGCCACCGTCAGCCCGCCCGGAGTATGCCCGGGGGTGTGCAGGGCACGGACCGCCAGCGGACCGACGTGCAGGACCTGGCCGTCCAGGATCGGCACGGACACGCCATCCCACAGCCGGGCATCAGCGGAGAAGGCCAACCGCGCGGGGTCGCGCGCAAGGAGATCGGCCGTCGCGGTGCCCGCGTCCCAGTGGCCGGTGCGGCGGGCGGTCGCGATCTCGTGCGGCCATACGGGCTGGTCGGCGGGGTGCGCGAGAACCGGGACGCCGAGCGCCTCCACGACCTCGGGCACGGCCAGAACGTGATCGAAGTGCGCGTGGGTGAGGAGCACGGCGACCACGTCCAGGCCGGCGACGGCGTCCAGGACGGAACCTGGCTCGTCCCCGGGATCCACGATCAGCGCGCGGCGGTCGCCGTGGGCGTGCAGGATCCAGCAGTTGGTCCCGAGCACGCCGACGACGACCCGCCGCAGCACGGCCCTGGCGGTCACACCTGTACGACCCGTTCGAGCAGGTCGTCGTACACGCCGGGGTCATGGGAGTCGACGACGGGGAAGCCGGCCGCCCACGGACCCTCCCAGTGCACCCGGACCCCGGGGTTGTCGACGGCGGTCCCGTCCGCGAAGCGGAACGTCGGGCTGCCGGGAACGGTGTCGGTCCGGGAGATGGCGAAGTCGCGCATGACGTCGGCGCGGTGCCGGCCGTCGTCCAGCGCGGCGGCCAGCTCGGTCACGTCGACGACGCCGGCCGGCAGCTCCCCCGCGACCTGCAGGATGACCTGCCGGTGGCTGATCGACCGGGAGTGGGTCCAGAACGCCCGTCGCAACGCGAGGTCGAGCTCCTCCCCGGCCGCCAGGCTCTGGGCGTTCGCGGCGTGCACGGCTTCGGCGGCGAGCAGCACGGTGTGGGGATAGAGGTCGTCGGCGGCGGTCCAGACCCGGAACTCCGCGTCAGGCTCGATCTGCCCCAGCCCGACGGCCTCGGTGTCGGTGCCGCGGCGGGGATGCGGGCCGTTGAACAGCTCCAAGGGAAACGTCCGGTGCTCAAGCCGGACGATTCCGTCCAGACCGAGCCGCGCACGTGCCCGGCGCAGCCGCAGCAGACCGACGTAGGCGAACGGGCACAGCAGGTCCGACCAGACCTGGACGGTGCCCGCCGCGACCGGCGGCGGCGCGGAAGGGTCCGTTGTCATCCGTGCTCCTGATGTTCGGTTCCGACGGGATTGGTGGTGAATCGGGCCGGCCGCAGCAGTACGGCGGTACGGCGCTCCGCGGCCATCACGCGGTCGTACTCGGCCAGATCAGAATGGTTCCCGCCGGCGGCGTGGTAGATGTCGCGCAGCAGCCCCGGCAGCCTGTCGGGGCCGGTTCCCGGCAGCGGATCGTCAGGGCCGGCGAGCTGGGCGGACCCGTGGGCGGCGACCCATTCCCATCCGGACCGGAAGACGAGCGTGGCGTGCGGGTTCCGGCGCAGATTCGCCAGCTTCGCGGTGCCCCCGCGGGCGACGAGAGCGAGCGTGGGCGCCCCGGTGGCCGGGTGCGGCAGGATCCCGGCGTTGACGACGCTGACCGACGGCTGCCCGTCCGGCCGCAGTGTCACGAGCACCGCGAGCCACCGCTCCGTCTCGCCGTACTCCCGGACGAGCCGCAGCCCCTCCTCCTCGGAAACAGCCATCAGAAGACTTTCGCGACGTCCCGGGCGCGCGCGTCGGCCGCCCGCCGCGCTTCGTCCCAGTCGCCGGCGAGGGTGGGGTGGAATCGGATCTGCTGGAGGTCGGTCAGGCCGGTCCAGCGCAGCCAGTCCTCGAAGAACGTCGACTGGAAGTCGCTGCCGAACTCCGGACCGAGGGGCGGCCCCCATACCGCGCTGGTGTAGATGACGGCCACCCGCTTGCCGCGTCCCGCCAGCTGGTGGCCGTACCCGGTCACGGGGTCGACGGTGAAGATCCAGCCGGGCTGGCTGACGACGTCGATGAACTGCTTGAGCACGTACGGCACCGACGCGTTCCACATCGGCACGCTGAAGAGCAGCCGGTCCGCGGAGTCGAACCGCTCGAACGTCGCACGCGCGGCGGCCCACGCCTCGGCCTCGGCTCCCCGCGGCTCGTCGCCGGCGAACACCGTCATCTTGGCCCTGGCCCCCACGGCGAAGCCGGGCAGCGATCCGTCCCAGAGGTCCCAGTGCTCGACCTCGTCACCGGGGTGGGCCTCCTGGTACGTCTCCGTGAACACCCGCGCGATCCGCAACGACTCCGACGCCTCGCCGCGTGGCGAGGCGGAGATGTGCAGCAGCTTGCCCATCGTGATCGACCTCCTCACATCTAGCGGACTGCGGTCCGCTTATCTCGATGAGCGCCACGATACGGACTCCGGTCCGCTTTGGTCAACAGGTGGAGGCCGGAAGACCTTGGGCGGCGCCGGAGAAGGTGCCGTCCGTCAACGCCTGTGTAGGATGACGGCAAAGTCGCTAAACTCTGGCTGTAAGGATCGGCACGGCGATGAGCGTTGATGAGACTCCCCGGACGCTGGCCGACAAGCTGAACCGGTTGTTCCAGACGGTCCGTCGCCAAGGTGACGCCGAATACAGCAACGTCGCGGTCGCGGAGGCCATCAGCAAGGGCCAGGACGTACAGATCTCGCATACCTATATCTGGCAGTTGCGCACCGGCCGGCGGGTCAATCCGACGATCATGCATCTGACGGCGCTGGCCACGTTCTTCGGGGTGCCGGTCGCCTACTTCCTGGACGACGCGGAGACCGCCAAGATCGACAAGGATCTGGAGCTGCTGGCCGGCATGCGCAAGGCGGGTGTCACGCACATCGCCCTGCGCAGCGCCGAGCTGACCCAGGGCAGCCGCGCCGCCATCACCGAAATGGTCAATCAGCTATGGAAGCTGGAGAATCCCTGCGATGAAGACGCCAGGTGATCTCTTGGCCGCCGATCTTCGATGTCCGCCGCCGGCCCCGGACCCGGCCATGGCGCACGCATCTTGATCGGCCTGGCCGTCGCCGGCTGGATCGCGGCGGGCATCAAGCTGTTCCACCTGCGCGCCGCACCCGACTGCCGGTCGACGCGGTGGATGTGCGCCGCGTTGCTGACGCTCTCGGTGTCGATCTGCCTGCAGGACCGGACCGTCCACGAGGTGATCGACGGCCACACGACGCTCAACACGGCGGGCACCCTTTCCAACTGCCTGACCTTGCTCGCCGCGACCTCCGGGCAATGCGCCTTCTTCTACATGGTCCATCCGGCCGGGCAGGCCGTGCGGAGCACCCGGGTACGTCTGCGGCTGCTGACCGGCGTCCTGGCACTGATCGGCATCCTGCACGCGACGACCCCGTCGAACTACGCGGAGGCCCTGGCCAGTCAGCAGACCGCCGTGCAGGTCCCGGTGATCTCGGCCGGCTCCTACGTCTATGCCGTGTATCTGGCGATGATCGTCACCGAGATCGCGCGCGCCACGCGCTACCGCGCGAGTGCCGCGAGAGGCTTCTCCCTCCGCAACGGCCTGCGCCTGCTGCTGCTCGGCCTGACCTGCACCATCGCCTATGCGGGGCTACGGCTCGCCGCCATGTCCGCCCACCTCCTCGGATGGGAGGTGCCGTGGCTGTACGGCAACCTGATCGGGATGGTGTTCCGCCTCGCGATCCTGTTCGTCGTGACCGGCATCCTGCTGCCTGTCGCGGGCCCGCGACTGGGGCTGGACCGTCTCGCCCGGTGGTGGTCGCTCGATCGCTCCTATCGCAGGCTCTTCCCGCTCTGGAAACTGCTGTACGACGCGTTCCCGGCCATCGCCCTCGATCCGCCGAGGACCCGGCACGTCGATCTCCGGAATCCGGAGCAGGCCCTGTACCGGCGGATCGTCGAGATCTGGGACGGCCGCCTCCGGCTCCTCCCCTATTTCGACCCGCGT
This sequence comes from Nonomuraea sp. NPDC005501, assembly GCF_040605905.1. Lineage (NCBI taxonomy): Bacteria > Bacillati > Actinomycetota > Actinomycetes > Streptosporangiales > Streptosporangiaceae > Nonomuraea > Nonomuraea sp. NPDC005501. Next base: position 24,087 of record NZ_JBEXDT010000075.1, read on the forward strand.
ATCGCCGAAACGCGACGGGCGCGGGCCACGGGCCTGTCCGACGACGCGCGCACGATCGCCGTCGAGGCCGCTCTGATCACCTCCGCCCTGCGCCGCAGCAGGCTCGGCGAGCGGCCGGACACGCGCGGACAGGCGATCCCCGACAACAGCCCGGCCGATCCTGACGCCGAACTCGACTGGTTGGTCCGGTTGGCGGCGGCCGTCACGGCCGAGAGCCTGAGCGATCCGGAGACCTCACCGCCGGAGACCTCACCGCAGGCGGGCCCGCTCAGCCTGCGGTCGAGTGGTCTCCTTCCATCGCGGCGCCGAGCCCTGTGAGGCTCGGGTACGCACTGATGCCTTCGGCGATGGCTTCGAGCCGGAAGACGCTCACCGACGTGGGCGGGTAGCCGATGAGCTCGACGACGCGGCTCACCCTGGCGAACCCGTCCATGGCCTCGGCGGAGTCCCAGAGGTAGACCGCCCCCCAGGTCTGGCGGTCGGGGTTGGAGAACCACGCCTTCAGCCGCATCCCCTCGAGCGTGGCGTAGGCGTCGACGGCGTAGTCCCGCAGGTAGTCGCGCAGGCTCTCCACGGTCGCCGTGGACCTGCTGAGATCCCAGGCGACGATCGATACGAACATGACCGGCCCTTCTACGGGAAAGCGTGCGGGTACGGGTTGACGTCCTGCGGCTCCAGGGGCCGATCCCGGTATCCGAGCCGGTACGGCACCTCGTACAGCCTCGGCAGACCGTCGACCCGCCGGTAGTCGTGGCCGAAGGTGACCGGCAGGGTGCCGGGGATGACGACCTTCACGCAGGCCAGGTCGGACACCTCGTGCTCGGGGGTCGTCTGATCCACCACGATGACGTCGGCACCGGTGACGAGGTAGCGGTCGACCAGCTCGATCAGGTCGTCCCGCAGATCGGCGTTGCGCAGTCGCGCCGGCGCCGGAAGGTCGTCGATGTGCCGCCGCCGTGGCGTCTCGACGAGGAACCGCAGCCGGTCGTACGTCCTGTGGTCGCCGTACAACAGGCGATGGTCCTCCATCTCCTTCACCAGCGACGAGTCGTCCACCATCCGGCCGGCCTCGTCCATGTGGTCGGGATAGCGCTTGACGAGGTCGGCGAGGAGGGGGCCGAGCTCGTTGAGCGCGTTCTCGATCGCGCGCTCCGGGACGGGGTGCGCGCCCGCCGAGCACGCGGCCTTCGGACGTTTCTCGTCGTCGCCTGGATCGACGGCCATCGCCCAGACGCAGGGGATGCCCTGTTCGAGGGTAGTGTCGAAGAGCATCACCTGGTAGCCGGTCTCGGCCTCGACGGCTTCGATGATCAGCGGGATCATCGAGTCGCGGGCGGAGGTCACGTCGATGCGCGGGACCGGCATGCGCGCGTACCACGTCATCATGAAGGCGTCGCGCTCGGCCACTTCGAGGATCCCGTGGAAGACGGCCTCCTCGAGGCTGCCGCCCAGGGCGCAGCCGTTGGAGACCTCCTGGACGAACGGCGGGCGGGCGGCGTCATGGTGGCGGGCCCGGTAGTAGGCGTAGGTCTCGGGGACCAGCACAGGAGCGCTGCGGGCGAAGGAGTATCCCCAGACCCAGCGGCACACCTGCTCCTCGTCGAACGGGCGGTACGGGAAGCCGGGGAGCCGATGCCGCTCCGCCGGATAGAGACCGAGTGTCCGGGGGTCGATCGCGTCGCGGCGGACCTCGGCGTAACTGGCCGACACCGTGGTGCGCTTTCCCCCGGGCTCCATGCCGCCGTGCCGTTCCAGCGTCTCCAGCATGGCGGTGACCTGGCTGCCCTGGTAGTTGCGGGTACGGCCGAAGCCGTACTCGGTCGACCCCTGGCGCAGACCCATGGGCGCCGCGGCGACGACGATGCCGCCCTCGGTGCTCTTGAGAACGGATCGGATGAGACCGCTCTCGCCGTCGACGTACCTGGCCTTGAGCGGGTCCACCTCGCCGATCATCGAGCGGAGGCGGTAGACGTCCGGGGCCGGTTTGGGGCGGGACCGGAGGGAGATGCCCGCCCGCGAGCGGTCGTCGGGCGGCAGCGTCCCGCAGGTGTCACAGAGCGGGTCGGGCAGGAACGGGTGCGGCTCGACGGCCAGTGTCTCCAGGTCCACGTAGAGGAAGGCGGATCTCGTGCGCGCGGTTTGCCCGTTGACGAGCCGGGCGATCTCCTCGGCGGCCAGGGTGGCGGCGAGGTCGGCCGCCAACCCGGTGAGCCAGGCCGACGGCATCGCGGACAGGGTGGCCCCGTGCTCCCGCCACACCGTCTCGTGCCCGTCGGGCTGGAGACGGGCCAGCCTCCGCCGGAACTCGCCGCAGTCCACGCAACCGGGAAGCCCGGGCACCTCCAGCGGGCCGATGACGACCCGGCCCAGTTCGGCACGTACGGGCAGCCAGGGCACGCCCGCCTCCTCGGCGGAGGCCCTGACCCGGGCGTAGCCGGAGAGGTCCCAGCGGTCATGGGCCACGACGGCCGCGACGGCACCGGAGGTCAGGAGCGGCGAGACGGAGGATCCGCTGCCGGACAGCGCCGCGACAATGCTCTCCGCGAGCAGCCCTTCGCCGAGGACGGCGATCTCATGCATGGGTCAGCACCACGCGGACGGTGTACGGCATGATCGAATGAACCTCACGATCGTGGTCGAGGGGCACCGCCACCGGCGAGAGACCGCGTCCGGCCAGCGCGGACACCAGGATCGCCGAGTCGGTGCGGAAGGAGTCGGGCAAGCGCCGGGTCGCCGGACCGCGCAGCCCGGGCGGTATTCCCGGCGGGGCGGGCGGCGCGTAGGCGGCCTGGTCGTTCTGCCGCGCCTGGTAATGGAGGAGGGCCTGTTCGAGCGCGCCGGTCACGGCGTCGGCCGCCGACGAGCCGGCGGCGTACCCGACAGGCGTGTCACCCAGGTAGGTCATGGCGGCCGGAATCCCCGACGGCCCGGTGAGGTCGTAGCACGTGACCGCCTCGCCCGTGACCCGGAGCATGGACCTGTACCGTTCGCCGCGCGGTGGAAGCGACCCGGTGTCCAGGTCGAAGTGGGGCACGGGCGTCGTCCGGTGCTCCAGATCGGCGAGCGCCACCCGTCCCGCCTGCTCGGCCAGCGCGACGTCGACGGCCTCCTGCCAGCTGTATCCCGCGGCGATGCCTGTGGGGACTCCCGTGGGGATTCCCGCGGTGGCCCGGCCCGTGCCGGACAGCGCGGGGAAGGCGACGTCCGCGGCGACGGCTCGCGTTCCGCCGTCGGTGAGCCGGCGGCCGAGGACGAGCCCGCTGATCCTTCCGGCTCGCAGGTCCGCGAGCAGGGAGTCGGGGTCGGACTCCGGCGTGGCCAGCGGAGCGCGGCCGTCGGCCGAGAGCAGCCGGCGCGGATCCACCATCAGCGAGGCGTAGACGGCGAACGCCTTCAGGGCGGCCTGGTGGCGCGCGGACTCGAAGTCGAGACCCGTTCCGACGACCCTGGAGACGGCGCCACCGAGCAGTCCGGCCGGGTCGGGTACCTCCACCTCGCTGACGTGCAGGGGGATCTGCGCGTAGTCGCGCTCGGTCGGCTCCCCGAACACTCCCAGGAGATCGTCGGCGCACACCACCGCCCGCCGGGAGAACTCCTCCCGGCCGAGAACGTCGCCGGCCGGGCCGGCGAAACCGGGGAGCGGGGGTTCCGCCGGCCGGAGGTAGGGGTGCGGGACGAAGGCGTGTGACGTACGGCGCAGCGTGGCCAGGTCGATCCTGGTCAGCCGGGCATGGTGGTCGTCCAGCAGGCCGGTGGCGGTCCGGAAGGCCAGGTGGACCAGGACACCGGCGACGGCGGCGGCCTGCGCCTGATCGACGGCGACGGGCGAGCGCTGCGCGGGCCGGGCCGCCACCCGGCGCCGGCCCGCCGTCCAGCTCGCCGCCGATCGCGTGCCGAGGTCCTCGGGGCCGAGCCAGACCTCGCCGTCCAGCAGGACCGCCTGAGCCAGGGGGATCCTGCGCTCCGCGCAGAGCCTGTCGAGCAGCGGCTCATGAGCCGCGCCGCCGGAGACGTGCAGAACGAGGTCCGCGCTTTCGAGCAGGGGCAGCAGTCCCTCCTCGCTGAAGTCGGCGAGCCGGTGCCGCTCGACCTTCTGGTCGGGGGTACGCCGCCCGCGCTCGACCCATGCGACGTCCTGAGGCTCCGGGGTGGCCATCTTCACCAGGCGCGATCCCGTGCGCAGGGCGGCACGTGCCACCCACGGCACCAGGTCCCCCGACCCCAGAACGAGCATCACTTTATCCCGATATGCCCGAAATATGGTGATAGGCGAGTCTCGGAAATGCGCGATAAAAGCCACCTCATGGCGATATTCCGGATATTCCGGATATTCCAGGGCCGCCTCCTGCTCCGCGGTGCCGACGTCTCTCACGACGTCCCGCTCCAGCAGCGCGGTGAGCAGGCTCTCCACGGCGGCCCGGCGCTCGGGCGGCAGCTCCTCCGTCAGTTCGGCCAGCGTGTGCCGTCCGTCGAGGTAGGGCTTCAGCAGGTCGATCAGCGGCCCGGCGGACCGGCCTTTCAGATGACTGGCTCCCCGGTACGTGAGCAGGTACATCCCTGCGGAATCCGGGGCATGGAACGCATCGGGGCGTAGCAGCAGGCCCACGTTCGTCTACTCCTGTTCCTCGTCGGCGGGCGGGCTCGGCCGGCTCCCGAGCATGAACTCGCCCACGCTGGCCTCGATCGCCGGATCGGCTCCCGTGGCCTCGTTGAAGGCCGGCGCGTCACCCCCGCCAAGACCGGAGGCGGCCAGTCCCATGGCGGTCGCGACCAGGTACATGGTCTGGAAGAGCACCCCGACATGCTTGAGGATGAGGGCGTACGGCATCTCCTCGTACGTCCACATCACCCGCCCGAACCTGGCCGACACGACGATCAGGACCTGGGGCCACGTGGTGGTGGCCGCCGCCCGGCCCGCGGTCGCGAGCAGCCGCCCGACCGCGGGGCCGGGCTCGCAGACCGGGCGCAGCCTGTGCTCGTGCGCGTCGTAGTGGTACATGCCCGGCGCCAGGCCCGCGACATTCCGGACGACCGGGTACAACTCCAGCTCGTCGACCCCGCCGCCGGCGGGACGGGGCGTGTCGACGTACTCCACGCCCTCCCACACGTTGACCCGGCGTACCCGGGCACACCGGTAGAGCAGCTCCGCGAGCTGGTCGGCCGTGATCGGGCGGTCGTCGTCGTGCTCGCGGATCGAGCGCCGCTCCTCGATGGCGTCGGTCAGGCGGAGGTCGCGCACGCGGATCTCGTCCAGGACCGGTACCCGCAGGTCGACCGCGGGTCCCGGATAGGGTTCCCGGCGCGCGGGGAGCGGAGGGAACTGCCCTTGCCCCCATTTCGTCCGGCCGAATCCGGCGTCGAAGTAGCCTCCGTTCCCGTTGCGGCTGCGCGAATGGAACCACAGGTCGTGCGGGCGCCACTGGCGCAGGCGCCACTGCGACTCCGCGTCGCTCCCGGCGGGGATCGCGATGCCGGTCCAGCTCAGATCGCGCAGCAGCCTGGCGATCAGCTCTTCGGGCAGCGGGCCCTTCAACGTGTCCGTCGAGAGCGGCCGCGCCATCTCCGTGAGCACGGCCGCGACTTCCGGGTCATGGATCAGCACCTGTGCCCACGAGGCCGGGGCCTCGGCGAGGATGTCCTCCCCCTCACGCCGGAACACCGCGAAACCGGACAGCTTCACCTCGTGGTGGAGGTCCTGCTCCACGTCCGGGGCGGGCGCCCGGACGGGCTGCACCGTGTACAACGGCCTGCCGAGACGGCTCAGCGTGGTCGTCACCCATCCCCCGCTCCGCAGGGCTGCGAGGAATCCCGGGTCGGACTCACCGATCGCCGTCAGCTCCGACGGCGGGCACGGCCCCTCGGCCAGGCGACGCAGTACGGCACGACCGCCCGCGCCCACCGGCCCGAACGATTCCACCCTCCGCCACAGATCATGACGGAACAGGTGCAGCTCGCCGTCCGCGCCCGTCGCGCTGTAGACCCCCGGCCGCAGCCGCAGATGCTCCTCGTACGCCGGAGCCTCGCCGGTCATGACGCACGTCCTTCCCGCACCGGTGTCTCCAGGTACGTCTCCACGGTGTCGGCGAGCAGATGACACAGGAGGAAGCGCTCGACGGGGGCGAGGCCGAGCCGGGTCAGGTGCAGATAGGTGAGGTTGAGCATCAGCCGGTACAGGAGGAACTCGGGCGCGTCCCGGATCTGCGCCCACACGGGATCGGCGTAGCCCGCGCGATGAAAGGGACTCGACTCGGCCAGCTTCGACTCCTCCTCGGCGCTGACGGTCGGCACGACGAACGCGCCCTGTTCGAGGAGCCGCGCCCCCCGCCGTTGGTACGGGATGAGCGCGGCCACCCAGTCCGACAGCAGCGAGGCGTCCACGTCGTCGCCGCCGAGCACCGCCCGCAGCTGGGCGAGGAGGGTCTGGCGGTGTTCGCGGTAGTAGCCGTCCCACAACGGCCTCATCCCGCGCGCTTCCGGGAAGGTCGACAGGAACGCCTCGGCGTGGGACCTGAAGGTGAAGTATCCCTGTGAGATGTCGGTGCCCGACAGGCGGTGCGCCGTCGCCACCATCAGCTTGAACGCCAGTTGCCGCCGTCGCGCGCCGCCACCGGCCTCGGTCATCGCGAAGGCGAGGCCGGTGGTGTCGGCGTAGAAATCCGCCACCAGCTCCGCCATGTGCTCCCCGCCCAGGACCTCTTCCCGGTCGTCGTACTCGGCGACGCGGAGGGTGTTGTCGGGGAACCACGGCGTCAGGGGGCCGGTCTCCCGCTCCAGCTCGGCCAGCCGCTGATGCGAGGAGAGCTCCTGCCCGGGGTCGAGCGGCAGCGTTGACGGGCGCTCGGCCAGGCAGCCGCCGATGATCTTCTCCGCGGCCGGCCACACCACCTGCGTGAAGGTGTCGTGGTCGGTGCGGAAATTGAGCCGCAGATGGGGTCCCTGCCGCCAGTGCCGGGTGTAGAAGAGCTTGTCCACCCGCCCTGCCAGCTCACGGAAGAGCGGGCGCACTCCGTGCAGGATCAACGGGTCCTTGTCATGGTCGTAGTAGCGGACGTGAATGCTGTTCCAGTCCACGGACTATCTCTCCTCCTCCGCGAGCACGGCCACCGCGTCCGCGCACAGCAGCCGGACGGCCCCCTCTTCCTGCACGGTCACGCCCAGCCGGTTGCAGACCAGGTGAGCGCAGATGTCGAGAACGGTGAGGACCTGCCGGGCCTTGACCGCGCCCTCCCCTTCCCAGCCCCGGGGCGGTGGCTCGAACCGGCCGGCGGCGGCCTCGGCGGCCAGCGCCTCACGGAGCGTGGACACCGATCGGGCCCAATCGGCCAGGGAGCCCGGCCCGGAGACCTGCTCCAGGTGCCTGGCGAGCTCTCTCATCGCGCGAGCGAGGCCGACGACGCGATCACGGTGGTGCTCCGTCGGTTGCGCGGTCGCTCCCGCGAGGCCGGCTTCGGTCACGTCGCCGGGCCGGTCCTGGTCGACCCTGACCCACGGAGCGAGCCGGGCCGCATCCTGCTCACCGCAGAACCAGGTGAGCAGGATCATCGCGGTCCCCGCGGTGGTGCGGTCCTCCGGCCGCAGGCCGGCGGACAGGAGGCCGAGGGCGATGCGGCTGGACTCCGTGAAGTGCCGCTCCACCGCCTCCATCGAGGCCCCGGTGCCGTAGCGGTCGTGCTCCCGCCGGTACGGGATGAACGCCACGGAATTGTTCGGGGCGAGCTGCGCCGTGTGGCCGGGAAGTCCCTCCCACCGGGCCAGGGCTTCGCCCACGGCGGCATAGTCTTGCCGGCTCATGGAACGGCCCGCCGGATTCTCGGCGAGATACTTCTCGAACCTCTCCGTGATGACCCGTTCCACCTCGGCCCGGTGCGCGGGGTCGGTGGGCAGCGCACGGAAGCGCAGATGCGGCCCTCCGTCCCAGTACCGCAGGAAGAACGCGTCCTCCGCGAGCCCCCGCCCGGCGAGCTCGGCGATCAGCGGACCGGCCGCGTCCGTCAGCAGCGCGTCCAGGTTCTCGTGATAGAAGACGTGGGCGCTGACCCAGTCTGATTCATGCATTCCGGCCGTCCTGGTCAGAGATCTCGATGAGAAATTCGGTGACGCTGGGGTCGTCGGGGTCCGGCCCCAGCGCGTCCTCGAAGTCGGGCAGCACCTCGTCGAAGATCACCATCGGCCCCGAACTCCGCAGCATCTTCTCGAAGGCCGTGACCAGGAACCAGTTGGCGAAGTCGACGTAGACGGGCTTGCGGGATTTGTCGAAGATCCACTGCGTCCAGTCCCCCGTCCCCTCGCCCTCGTCCGGACGTGCGAACCGGACGAAGGACCGCACCGGGATGTCGTGCTCGTGCAGCCACGACACCAGGCGCAGCAGATAGGCGGCGTCGTCCTCGCCCTTGGCGCGTTCCGGAAGCATCTCCTTCGGCACGATCCGGCGGGCACGCTGGATCACCACGCCGCCGATGTCCACCCGGGGATAGGCCACCGGCGACACGGGGAGGTCGAGATCGGCCGGATCGGCCAGCAACGGAATGCTGGGATGCACGTAGTGCGTCTCTCCCGAGACCTGGATCAGCAGGCGAGCCGCCGGTGGGAGCAGCAGGTCGGACATCATGCCCAGATGAAGGGCGGAGAGTTCGGCGCCCAGCCGCTCCGAGACCACCGTGAGCAGGCCGCTGCGCGGATCGAGGACCATCCCGAGGTCTCCCAGAGGGATGCGCTCCTCCACGGGACGGCTGCTGACCGCGAACGGATAGTCGATCTCGTACGCCACGTGCGGCACCCGTCTGTTCAACGCCGAGGCGGCCACCCCGCCCAGTTCGGCGAGCACCCGGGCACTCGGCCGGCGCTCCGTGGCCGGGCTCTCGCCCGTGGCCTCCGCCATCAGGGCCAGCACCCTGCTCCGTCCACGGCCGTAACCGGTGTGCGCCGCGTTGAGCACCAGCCCGAGCCCGCCGTGACCGGGGACGACCTGCACATAGCAGGCCAGGGAGCGCGGGGGCACCACCCACGACGGCCAGTCCTCCGTCAGCTTCCTGATCACCTCCGCCGGGACGCTCACGACGCCGTCCCTCTCCGGCTGGGCGAGCACCGCCTGACGTGCCTCCCGCTGGATCGCGGCCAGCTCCCGCAGCTGCGGCAGCCGGCTCTCGGACAGAGCGCCGCCCGCCCCCAGGGACGGGCCCATCAGCCGGGCGACCTCGCGCGCCGCATCGCTCAGCTCGGCGGATTCGGCGTCCTGCGCGAGCACCTCCTGGAGCGCCCGGTGCAGGACGAGGAGGGGAACGCGGGCACCCGGGCCGAAGCGCTCGGAGAAGTAGGCGGCGAGGGCGATACGGAACGGCAGCGTCAGGTCGAAGGCGCCCAGCCAGCGCCGTACCACGTCCAGGTCCTCGAGCGCCGGACGCCACGCCGCCGACCCGACCTCCGCCACCGGACCCGTGAAGACGGCGTTCTCGCGGAAGGTGTGCCTGCCCTGCCCGTCAAGCGCGGCCGGCTCGAACCCGAGCGGTTGCGCCAGGTCGGTGAGCGCGGCCTCCAGTTCGTACTGCCGTTTCCAGTGCCCCTCGACGTCGTCCACGGCCACGGGCAGCCGCGCCTGCCGGCGTACGCGCCGCAACGCCTGGACGACGTCCGCGAACTCGGCTCCCCCGTGGTCCGCGACCCACGCGGCCAGGTCGCCCAGCGGATCGGTCGACTGGTCGGCGACAGGGTGCTGCTCCTCCAGGAGTCCGGCCCGCACCAACGCCTGGAGGAACGCCTCGACCGGGGACTCGTCGGCGGCGCCGCCCGCCAGGCCGGAGCGGAGCTCGGCCGGCGTGGATCCCGGGCGGCCCGCCGCCAGGCTCAGGCATGCCTCGACCGCGGCGGTGGCCGGCAGGGTCACGATGGGTTCGTCGGCGGAGCGCCCGAGGAAGCTGATGGTCGCGTCCCGGCGGGTCGCACTCGGGTTGACCCGCAGGACCAGGTGCCGGGCCAGGCGTGGATCGCGGGTCAGCGTTTCGCCGATCCGCTGCAGCAGGAAGGTGTGGATCTCCAGCACTCCCTGGATCTCCGCGGGAGCGAACCGTACGGGTGACTCACCCGCTGCACCGTCCGCCCACGTCCCGGTGCCACTCGCCATGAAGGTGCCGTAGGGGCTCGTCTTGGCGGCCGCTCTCGCCAGGTACTTCGCCAGCCGCGCCAGTGACTGCCTGCGCGGTCGTCGCCGCGCGTCCGCCAGCCACTTGGCCAGCTCGCCGAACAGGGCCGGGCTGGCCTGGGACAAGGCCCGGCGGAAGCCCGGATGACCTGCCACCTCACGCAGGACGAGCTCCTTCTCCCGCAGCTCGGAGGCGAACACGTCGTCGAGTGCGCGTCGCCCGTCATCGAGGCGGTGCCTGGTGACGATCCAGGATTCGATCGCGTCGCCGATCTCGGCGGGGACGAGCGCGGCGACCCGCGCGTTCCATTCGGTGTCGCGGGGCAGTCGTCGCTGGTGCAGCGCCCTGCGCAAGCCGACCAGAGCCGGCTTGGCCGTACCGGCGTCCAGCGCTCCGATCAGGGGATACAGTGCCTCCGACAACGCCTCGCCGTCGCGCCGTAACGTGGCCGCCAGCCGGGCCAGCCCTTCCGCCCGGCCGTACGCGCTGTCCAGGCGCAGTCGCGACAACGCCGCCACCGGCACACCCGCGACCCGCACCACGACAGACGACTCCACGTGGGCGCCGCTCGTTAAGATCACCATGTCCTCCGGAAGCGCCGGAGCCGGGCCGCCGGCGCCACGCCGGCGGCCCAGCCGGGAATCAGCTGCTGCTCGAGCTCGTCGACGACGTCGAGGTGCTGCAGACGCTCGGGCAGAGCACGGACGCGCCGTTCTCCGCCATCCCGTGGCCCGCGGTCAGCGACTCGATGGCGAGACCGCTGTCGGCGAGGTCGAAAACGTCCATCGGCAGGTTCTTGAGGTCGAAGTCGAGCTTCTGGGAAACGCTCATTTTTCTTTCCAGCCTTTCTCGGGAGAAAATCGAAGGACCTATAGCCGTGAATAACCGGTCCCTGCTCACCTCCAGGAAACGTGCGGCTATGTGCTCCGACGGAAGGCTAACCCCGGCGCGCGGAGAACAGCCTTTCTCCGGCCTGTCACCGACCTGTCGGCGCTGAGATCTCCCTGGGAAAGGCCCGGCCGCGCCGATGGCGTCCGCTCACGCGGTGGACGCGAGAACGGCCTCGATGTGGTGGGCCCGCGGGTCCGCCAGCCCGCCCATCAGTTCGAGCGCCGTCCGCAGGATGCCGCGGGCCAGCACGTCGTGTCCGGCCTCGTTGAGCGCGTTGCCGAGATCGGCGAGGGTGATCGCCTCCCAGCGCTGGTTCCTCGTAAGGCGGAACAGGTCGACGGACTGGCGGAAGGCGCGGACGGCCGCCCGGGTGTCGCCCGTCATGACGTAGGCGCGGCCCAGGTTGCGCAGGCACATCGCGTCGGAGGTGTACTCCCTGAGCCGCAGGTTGATCCTGTGCGCCTGCTGGAACGCCTTGACCGCGCTCCGGTAGTCGCCTGCCACGGTCCGCGCGATTCCCAGGTTGTCCAGGGCCAGGGCGATTCCACGGGGATATTCGTTCCGCTCGTGCAGGTCCAGCGCACGCATCAGGAGCCGCTGGGCCTTTCCGTATTCTCCGGCCTCGCCATATGTCATGCCGAGATTGCACAGTGCCATGGCCTCGCCGTACGGGTTCTTGCTCCGCTCGAAATGGACGAGCGCTTCGCGGAAATGTCTCTCCGCCAGATCGACGTCGCCTCTGTCGGAGTAGATGCAGCCCACGGAGTTGAGGGTGTAGGCCTCGCCGACGGGCTCGCTCGCGGCCCGAGCCGCGCGTACCGCCGACTTCAGGCTGTCCAGGCCGTCCGACCACGGGATGCGCGCGTCGAAGAAGCTGGTCATGGCCATGGTCGTGCGCCATGAGTAGTGGGCCCACCCGTTCGAGGCCGCCCACGACGTCACCGCCCGGAGGGAGTCGTACTCCAGCTCCAGCCATGCCATCGCCTCGTCGGCGTCGGCGAACGCCAGGGGACGCCGGCGGGGCCGCATCGGCGCGATGAAGTCGCGGCGGCGGTACGGCACCAGATGCCGGTCGGCGCTCACGGCGGTGAAGAGGTAGTGATCGAGGAATCGCCGCACGGCTGCCTGCCGCTCGCCGCGCGGCATGTGCAGCCGTGCCTGGTCGACGGCGTACAGCCGGATCAGGTCATGCAGCTGGTAACGGCAGGGGCGGCGCTGTTCGAGCAGATGTGCCGCCACGAGCTGGTCCAGGCCCCGCTTCACCTCGGCGGGCGGCAGGTCGACCAGCGCCTCGACCGTCTCCAGCGCGATGTCGCTGGCGGGGTGCAGGCCGAGCGCGTGGAACGTGGCGGCCGCCGCCGGGCTGAGCGCCGCGTAGGACCAGGACAGAACGGCACGCAGGTCGATGTTCGGATCGTTCTCGCCGGTTCCCAGGTTGTCGAGGCGGGCCTTCTCGTCCTCCAGCCCGTCGACGACCTCGGCGAGCGTGGCGGCGCGCTGCGCGCGTTCGGCGATGATGGCCAGCGCCAGGGGCAGATGGTCGCACAGCTCGGCCAGCCTGGAGGCCGCCGCGGGCTCGCGGGCGACCCGGGCGGGGCCGACCGCCGCCGCCAGCAGCTCGACGGCCTGGGATTCGGGCATCGCGCCCAGCGTGACACGGTGCGCGCCGTCACGGATCGACAGAGACCGTAGCTGGTCGCGGCTGGTCACGATGACCAGGCCGCCGGCGCCCGGCAGGAGCGGGCGCACCTGGTCGGCGTTGCGGGCGTTGTCCAGCAGGATGAGCGCGTGCCGGTCGGCGAGGACGGTGCGCAGCAACGCGCAGCGCTCGTCCACGTCGACGGGGATGGCGTCGCTCTCGACGCCGAGACCGCGCAGGAGGCTCTCCGCCGCGGCGGCCGGGGTCATCGGCTCGCTCGGTCCGTAGCCGCGCAGGTTGAGGTAGAGCTGAGCGTCGGGGTAGTCATGGGCGACCCGGTGGGCCCAGTGCGCGGCCAGCGTCGTCTTGCCCGTCCCGGGAGCGCCGTCGATGGTCACGATGATCGGGGCGTTCGTGCCGCTGCCGTTCCGGCCCGGCGCCGCCACGCCTGAGGTCAGCCTGTCCAGTGCCGCCAGTTCCTCCTCCCGGCCGGTGAAGCGCACGATGCCGTGCGGCAGCTGCCGGGGGCTCGGTGTCCGGCGCCGGGCGGCCGTGCCGGCCGGGTGGTCGCCGGTGTCGCCCTTGAGCACCGTCTGGTGCAGCTGGACCAGCTCTTCGCTCGGGTCCAGGCCGAGCTCCTCGCGCAGGACCGTACGTACGCGCTGGTAGGCGCTCAGCGCCTCCGCACGCCTGCCGCTGCGGTGCAGAGCGGTGATCAGGCGCGTCCACAGCGGCTCGCGGCTCGGGTAACGCCTGGTCAGCTCCGACAGCTCGGCGACGAGACGCCCCGGCGGCTCACTGGCCAGCTCCAGGTCGATCCTGCGCTCGGTGGCGGCGAACCACTCCTCGGTCAGGAGGGGTATCACCTCGTTTTCCAGCCAGGGGCCGCTCGCGTTGCCGAAGGGCTGCCCGCGCCACAACCGCAGCGACTCGCGTAACAGGGCCATCTCCTCCTCCGCGGAGCCGGCGTCGTCGGCGCGACGCACGAGGCCGCGGAAGCGGTGCAGGTCCACCGCGTCGGGCTCGATCTGGAGCTGGTAGCCGTCCGGCTCGGTCTGGATGAGGTCCGCCCCGATCAGCCGCCGCAGCCTGGTGACATAGGTGTGCACCGCTCCGCGCGGCCAGCCCGGCCCTTCGCCCGGCCAGAGCCGCTCGGCGAGCGTGGGCGTCGAGACCGACTGGCCGACCGACAGCAGCAACGACGCGAGGACCGTCCGTAGCTGGCCGACCGGCACCGCCACCGGGTCCTGGCCGACCCGGACCTCCCAGGGCCCCAGGACGCCGAAGCTGATGTCGCCGCCAGGTGATCCCGCAGCCGTTCCGGATGACGCGCCTGCCAATGCCTGACCTCCCACGGGGACGAGCTACGGACCGTGTTGCCTGCATTGCTGGATTAGTGAAGGTGGATAAACCACAGTTACGCGCCACAATGCCGCGACGCCGCCATCCCTGTCAATCTAAGCAAAGGACGACGGCGGTGTGCTTCAACTTCGGTTGAAGCATCGCGGGCGCCCCGCCGGCGACGCGAGCGCCTATGATGTTGGTGTAGTTGCCGATGCGCGCCCTGGGGAGGTTCGTGAGCGGCGAACGCCTGGAAGAGATCGTCGAGCGACTCGAGATCCCGCACCCGTTCGACATCGTGGAGTTCACCCACCAGGTGGCGCGGGTCCGGCGGCGCCGCATCGAGCTCAGGCCCGTCGACGCCTCCGCGGACGGCCCGAGCGGCATGTGGCTGGCCACCGACACGGTCGACTACATCTGTTACGAGCAGCGGACGAGCCGCTCCCATCAGGAGCACATCATCCTGCACGAACTGGGTCACATGGTGTGCGAGCACGTGTCGGCGCCGATCGCCCCCGACGCCCTGCTGCGGATCCTGCTGCCGACGCTGGACCCGGCCATGGTCCGCTCGGTACTGGGCCGGACGACATACTCCGAGCCGGAGGAGCACGAGGCCGAGCGGTTCGCGATGCTGGTGCTGCGGCAGGTCGGCCGTCTTCCCACGGTGCGGAGGCCGCCGCTCTCGGCGGAGGCGGCCGGGATCCATGACCGTATCGAGGCGGCGCTGGCGCCGCGCCCCAGGTCATCCTGACCGTCGTGGCGGGCCGCCCGGGGCCGCGCCGCGAACATCCAGACGTCATGGCGGGCGAGTTATCTTCTCTGAGATCGATATCGCTGCGGCGCGATACATCTGGAGGCGTGATGGAGTTCAACTCGCTCAGGCAGTTCCTGGTGGTGGCGCGGCTGGAACATCTCAGCGGCGCGGCCGAGGAGCTGCGCGTCGCCCAGCCCTCGCTGAGCCGTACCATCGCCCGCCTGGAGAGCGAGCTGGGCGCGCCGCTGTTCGACCGGAGCGGCCGGCTGCGGCTGAACGACACGGGGCGGCTCTTCCGCGATCACGTCGAGCGCGCGCTGGGCGAGCTCGACGCGGGGCGGCGAGCCGTCGCCGAGGCCACCAGCGAGGGGGTGGGCAGCGTGCGGCTGGCCTCGGAGACCTTCCTCACGCTCACCGGGCCGTTGGCGGCCTACAAGCGCGCCCACCCCGACGTCGAGGTCGAGCTCCGCTGGGCGCCGGCCGAGGACATGGCCCGCCGCCTGCGCTCCCAGGACGTCGATCTGTGTGTCGCCTCGCAGCCGATCCCCGCGGAGGGCCTGGAGTCGGTGGAGCTGCTCGACGAGGCGGTGGGGCTGGCCATGCCGCTCGACCATCCGCTGGCGGGCCGCGCCTCCGTGAGCGTCGAGGAGCTCGCCGGCCAGGCCTTCGTCAGCGCCGGCAGAGGGCACTGGCAGCGGCGGCTCCTGGACCGGCTCTTCGCCGCACGAGACCTGACCCCGAAGATCGTCTGCGAGGTCGACGAGCCCAGCGCCATCGCGGCCCTGATCAGCGCGGGGCTCGGCGTCGGTCTCGTCCCCGCCTTCGCCCTGAGCGGCTCCACGCGCGTCCATGCCGTCTGGGTCCCCGTCGACAGCCCGGACTGCCGACGCGCGGTCACCCTGTACTGGGGCGCCGGCAGCCACCTGTCCACCGCCGCCCGCCTGATGCGCGCCACGATCGCCGACTGGAACTGGATCACCGGCGAACCGCAGGAGCAGCGCCGATGACACGCTTCATGGTCGTCGCGTGGTCCGGTGCCCTGCCGTCGCCGGCGACGGGCGACCGGCGCACCATCGCCGTCCGCACCACCCCCGCATGGAAGAGCTGGGACCTGATGGGGGCACGCAGCCCCGGTCAGGGGAGGTGGGTGCGGAAGCGGGTGCGGTAGGTGGTGGCGCTCAGACCGTAGTAGCCCTTGAAGCGCCGCGCGAAGTAGCTCTGGTCCGGCCACCCCACCGCCTGGGCGATCGAGGTGACCGGCTCGTCCGTGCGCAGCAGCAGGTCGGCCGCCGTCTCCACCCGGAGCCGCCCCAGGTACGCCATCGGCGGCAGCCCCGTGGCCGTCCTGAACAGGCGCACCAGGTACGCCGGGCTGAGTCCGACGCTTCCGGCCAGCTCGCCCAGCGTCCACTCCCGGGCCAGCTCGGCCTCCACCATCCGCACCACCCGCATGACGGTCGGATGGGTCAGCGCCGTGCCGGGGGCGACCTCGTCCTGGCCGGCGCTGACCGTGCGGGACAGCAGGCCGAGGAAGAGGGACAGCCAGCCGATCACGTCGGCCCGGTGGTCCTGGATGCGGCGCTCGCGGAGCCGGTCGAGCTGCTCCAGGTAGCCGACGCCGGCGATCAGCTCAGGATCGTGCAGATGGGCGGTCAGGAGGCCGCGGCGCTGGAGGGAGTGCGGGCCGGTCCAGAGCAGGTAGCCGAGCCGGGCGTCCTCGCGGGTCCAGGCCAGCTCGCCGCGGAGCAGGTCGGTGCCGACGCAGCAGTTGTACAGGTCGAGTCCGGCGCACCGCTCGTAGCCGTGCCACACCCCGGGCCGCAGCAGCACGACGTCGCCGGCCCGCAGCTCCTGGCGTCCGGACAGCGAGTGGTGGACGGCGGTTCCGGCGACCACGACGGCGATCTCGACGAAGCTGTGCGTGTGGACCGGCTCCTCGCCCTCGTGCGTGAAGCGGCTCGCGTAGGCGGGCGAGCCGTCGTCGAAGTAGAGCAACCCGCGGGACATCTTGAGCGGCGATCCCGTCACGCAGCCACCCTAGCCGTACAGATCAGGTCAATTTTGTCCAAGTCTGATGTCTTTAGTGCTATCTGCGGGACCGCACCGCCTCGGATGATGCTTCGTGTCCGCTCCTTAACAGCCCGGACACGAGCCGGTCATACCCGCGGCCTCGGTGCGACGGACTTCCTTCCGCAGCCTCCTCGTCCCGGCCACGCGTCCGGCCGGGCCGCCTCGCGGCCCGGCCGGCCGGCCCGTCACCCGGCGCGCCGGTCCGAGGGAAGGCCTGACACCCAGGCCGTACGACAACCACCGAAGAACTCCCCGAACAGGCAGAGGAAGGACGATCGTGCCCAGCCTGACCCCATACGGCCTGACCTGCGAACTCCTGGAGGAACCCCTCGGGCTGGACGAGCCCCGTCCCCGCCTGTCGTGGAGGCTCGCCTCGGACCGGCGGGGCGACACCCCGGCGGCCTACCGGCTGAGGGTGGCCGCGCGGCCCGAGGACCTCGACGAGCCCGGCAGGCTGCTGTGGGACACCGACCTGGTCGAGCCGCCCGAGACCCCGTACGTCCGCTACGACGGGCCGCCGCTGCAGTCCGGCACCCGCTACCACTGGCGGGTCTCGCTGTGGGACGCGGCCGGCGCGCCGGCGGGCGAGGCGACGTCCTGGTTCGAGACGGGCCTGCTGCACGCCGGCGACTGGACGGCCGCCTGGATCGGCGAGGACCCCGCCCTCATCCCGATCGTCGACCCGCCGGCCGACGACGACCGCACGGAGCGGACCCGGCCGCTGAACCCCTCCCCGCACCTGCGCCGCGCGTTCCGGCTCGACGCGGCCGCCGTGCGGGCCCGGGTGTACGTGAGCGCCCGCGGCCTGTACGAGCTGTCGCTGAACGGCCACCGGGTCGGCGACCACGAGCTCGCCCCCGGCTGGACCGACTACCACGAGCGCGTCCCGTACCAGGTGCACGACGTGACGGACCTGCTGCGCGAGGGCGAGAACGTCCTCGGCGCGATCCTGGCGGACGGCTGGTGGAGCGGCTACGTCGGCTTCGACGCCCGCCACCAGGCGCTGCACTACGGCACGGCGCCGCAACTGCTCGCCCAGCTCGTCGTGGACTTCGCCGACGGCTCGCGCCGCGTCGTCGCCACCGACGGCACCTGGCGGACCCGGCGGGGCCCGATCGTGTACGGCGACCTGCTCATGGGCGAGCGGTTCGACGCGCGCCTGGCGCTGACCGGCTGGGACGCGCCCCGCTACGACGACCAGGGCTGGACGCCCGCCGTCGTCCTCGACCGCGACCTGTCGGCGCTGACCGCCACGACCGACCGGCCGGTGCGCGCGGTGGCGGAGCTGCCCGCCGTGTCGGTCACGCCGCGCGGCGACGGCCGCCACATCGCCGACCTCGGCCAGAACATGGTGGGCCGGGTCCGCCTGACCCTGCGCGGCCTGCCCCGCGGCACCGCGATCAGGCTGCGGCACGCCGAGATGCTCGACGACGGCGAGCTGTACCTGGACAATCTGCGCACTGCGGAGGCCACCGACCACTACGTGGCGGCCGGGGAGCCTGTCGAGGTGTTCGAGCCGCGCTTCACCTTCCACGGGTTCCGGTACGTGGAGGTCAGCGGCCTGCCCGGCCCGCTGCGCGCCGGGGACGTGACCGGCGTGGTGCTGATGAGCGACACGCCCGCGGCGGGCGAGTTCCACTGCTCGGACCCGGTGGTGACGCAGCTCCAGGCGAACATCGTGTGGGGGCAGCGGGGCAACTTCGTCTCGGTGCCGACCGACTGCCCGCAGCGCGACGAGCGGCTCGGCTGGCTGGCCGACGCCCAGGTGTTCCTGCCGACGGCCGCCCGCAACGCCGACGTGGCCGCGTTCTTCGCGCGCTGGATGCGGGACGTGGTCAGCGGGCAGGACGCCGACGGCGCGTTCCCGAACGTGGCCCCGAAGGTGTGCGTCACCCAGGAGGGCGCCCCCGCCTGGGGCGACGCGGGCGTCATCATCCCGTGGCACCTGTACAAGGCGTACGGGGACGTACGGGTGCTCGAACGCTCGTACCCCGCGATGACGGCCTGGGTGGAGCACGTCCGGCGGCACAACCCCGACCTGATCTGGCGCTCCCGCGTGGGCCAGCACTACGGCGACTGGCTGCAGATCGGCGTGGAGACGCCCAGGGAGGTGCTGGCCACCGCCTACTTCGCCCGCTCCGCCCAGCTCACCGCGCAGGCCGCCGCCGTCCTCGGCCGCAAGGACGACGCCGCCGCGTACGGCGAGCTGCACCGCTCGATCCGGGAGGCGTTCGCCGAGGCGTTCGTCGAGCCGGACGGGCGCGTGGCCGGCGGCACGCAGACCGCCTACCTGCTGGCGCTGGCCTTCGACCTGCTGCCCGGCCATCTCGTGCCGGCCGCGGCCGATCACCTGGCCGCCGACGTGGAGGCCCGCGGCCGGCACCTGACGACCGGCTTCCTCGGCGTGTCGCTGCTGTGCCCGGTGCTGACCGAGCACGGCCACGCCGACCTGGCGTACGCGCTGCTGCACCAGGACGAGTTCCCGTCCTGGTGCTACTCGATCCGGCACGGCGCCACCACCATCTGGGAGCGCTGGGACGGCTGGACCGAGGAGGGCGGCTTCCAGTCGGCGAACATGAACTCCTTCAACCACTACGCGCTCGGCTCCGTGGGCGACTGGCTGTACGGGCGGGTCGCCGGCATCGACCAGGACTCCGGCTCGGTCGCCTACCGGCGGCTGCTGCTGCGGCCCACCGTCGGCGGGCGGCTGAGCTGGGCCCGGGCCCACCAGGAGACCCCGTACGGCCGCGTGGCCTGCGGCTGGCGCCGGGAGGACGGTGGCGTCCGCGTCGAGGCGTCGGTGCCACCGGGCGCGACGGCCGTCCTGCACGTCCCCACCTCCGACGCCGCGGCCGTGCGCGAGGGCGGCCTGCCGGTCGAGGCGGCCGAGGGCGTGCGGGTGGCCGGCGAGTGGCGCGGCGTGCTGGCCGTCGAGCTGGCCTCCGGCGACTACGCCTTCACGGCCCCCCTCTGAGCCCCCGGTCCCCGCGACGTTCGAGGAGGTGACCCGCGCCGCTCCTGCTCCACCCACCCCCCCACGGAGAGGACACCCCCTTGTCCACGTCGATCGCGAGACTCGCCGCCCTTCTCCTGCTCCTGATCACTCCGCTCGCCGCGGCCACCGCCGCGTACGCCGGCCCGGTGGACGACTCGGCATACGGAACCCCGCTCGTCGCCGTCCCCGGCGCCGGCCTCGTCTGGCACCCCACGACCGGCCTCGCCACGCTCAAGGCGCAGGCCGGCCTGACGCCGGTGGGGTTCGGCGACGTCATGGGCAGCGTCAACCACCCCATGCGCGCCTGTGACACCACCGAGGCGGCGGGCCTGCCGATCCTGCCCGCCGCCACGGTGAGCTGGTGCTGGGACACCGGTGACGCCGACACCGAGACCTGGATCCCGCAGAGCGTGACCACCTCCGGCGACGCCGACGACCACGGCGCCTGGGGGCCGTACCAGGTCATGCTCGGCGGCTGGAACCACTGCAACTCCGCCGAATGCGGCAGCAGCCCCCGCAACAACGACGCCAGGGTCGCGTTCATCGACTACACGAACCCGTCCGCGCCGAAGTACCGCTGGGTCTACCTGGTCGCCCCCACGGACGGCACCGCCAACGCGAACGCCACCAGCTACGCCAACAACACCTTCGGCCCCGCCAAGGCGCACATCGGCGGCATGGCGTGGTACGGCGACAAGCTCTACGTCAGCGCCACGGGCGCCAACTCGACGGGCATCCGGGTCTTCAGCATGAACGAGATCCTCCAGGTCAACGACGGGAGCTCGGCCATCGGCAGGACCGCCTCGGGTTACGCGGCCTACGGCTACCAGTACGTGCTGCCGGAGATCGGCTTCTACAGCTACGCCAGCGGCACCTGCTCGATGAGCACCGACTCGGGCGTGCCCTGCTTCGCGTCGATCTCGCTGGACCGCGGCACCACCCCGGACAGCCTGACCGCCGTGGAGTACTTCAGCGACCCGGCCCTGCACGGCCGCCTGTACCGCTACCACCTGGGTGGCGCGAACTTCCTGCTCAGCGGCGACTCCCGCGGCTACACCCCGGCCGCCCAGGCGTACCGCGCCCAGGTGGGCAAGATGCAGGGCGTCCTGTCCTGGAACGGCACCTGGTACGTCTCGCACAGCCGGCTGGACGAGCGGGGCCAGCTGTGGGCCCTGAGCACCTCCACCGGCAGGTCCCACACCTGCTCCAACCCGTACAGCTCGCCACGCGCGTGCTGGTCCCTGCATCCCGAGTCGCTGTCGTACAACTACGCCACCGGCATGGTCTGGTCGCTCACGGAGTGGACCAGGAACCAGTGCGCCAC
The DNA here is from genome assembly GCF_040605905.1 of Nonomuraea sp. NPDC005501. Classification (NCBI taxonomy): domain Bacteria; kingdom Bacillati; phylum Actinomycetota; class Actinomycetes; order Streptosporangiales; family Streptosporangiaceae; genus Nonomuraea; species Nonomuraea sp. NPDC005501. The sequence goes on from NZ_JBEXDT010000075.1 coordinate 45,237, forward strand.
CGAGACGGCCACCCCGCAGCGCTGCGGCCGGGCCGTCTTCGCCTTCCCCCGCACCGCCCTGCCGTAACCCGCCCCAGCTCCCCCCAGCCCGGCCCAGCCCAGCCCGGCCCAGCCGAGCCCAGCCCGGACCCGGGTGGAGAGTGCCCCCCTGCTCTCCACCCGGGCCGTGCCCGTCCGGGAACGCGGGTCAGCGGGCGGGGGCGAGGGTGCGTTTGCGGGAGGCGAAGACGTCGTCCACCAGCCCGTACGTGCGTGCCTGCTCGGCCGTGAAGATGCGGTCGCGCTCCAGGTCACGCCGGATGTCCAGCACCGGGCGGCCGGTGTGCCGGGCGAGGATCTCCTCCTGCTGGTCGCGCATGCGCAGCAGCTCGCGCGCGTGGATCTCCAGATCGCTCGCCTGCCCGCGCCCGCCCTCGGCGGACGGCTGGTGGAGCAGCACCCGGGCGTGCGGCAGCGCCGCCCGCTTGCCGGGCGTGCCCGCCGCCAGCAGGACCGCCGCCGCCGAGGCGGCCTCGCCGATGCACACCGTCTGGATCTCCGGCCGGACGAACTGCATGGTGTCGTAGATGGCCGCCATCGAGGTGAACGACCCGCCCGGCGAGTTGATGTAGAGGTTGATGTCGCGGTCGGGGTCGAGCGACTCCAGCGTCAGCAGCTGCGCCATGACGTCGTTGGCGGAGGTGTCGTCGATCGGGGTGCCGAGGAAGATGATCCGGTCCTCGAACAGCTTGGCGTACGGGTTGGTCTCCTGCACGCCGTAGGAGGTGCGCTCGGTGAAGGAGGGCAGCACGTAGCGTCCGCTCATGTCAGTTCATCCCTTCGGCGATGTGGTCGACGAACCCGTACTCCAGAGCCTCCTTGGCGGTGAACCAGCGGTCGCGGTCGGAATCGGCCTGGATGCGCTCCAGCGGCTGGCCGGTGTGGTGGGCGATCAGCTCGGCCATGCGGCGCTTGGTGTAGAGGAGGTTCTCGGCCTGGATCTGGATGTCGCTCGCCGAGCCGCCGATGCCGCCGAGCGGCTGGTGCATGACGACGCGGGCATTGGGCAGGGCGTAGCGCTTGCCCTTGGTGCCGGCGCACAGCAGGAACTGCCCCATGGAGGCGGCGAAGCCCATCGCCACCGTCGCCACGTCGCACGGCACGAACTGCATCATGTCGTACAGGGCCATCCCGGCGTGCACGGAACCGCCCGGCGAATTGATGTAAAGAGTTATGTCGCGCTTCGGGTCCTCGGCCGCCAGCAAAAGCATCTCGCCGCACAGCCGATTGCAAATGTCGTCGTCGACCTCCTGGCCGAGAACCAGGATGCGTTCCTTCAGCAGGCGCTGGCTGAGCTGGTCAGGCCATTGCGCGCGCGGGGTCTCCGTCATGGGTCGCCTTTCTCTCGGACTATTGCCCAAACGCTAGACCCGGCCCCGCGCCATTCATCGCCCTTTTCGCTGGGGGCGCATTTCTCTCAGGGCGCATTACTCCGTCAGCGAATAATCGTCGACATATACTCACGGATGTGAGAAAGAACCTCCCCCGGCGCTGGGCCTGCCTGATCCTCGGCGGGGCGCTGCTGATGCCGTACCCGGCCCCGCTGGCCCAGTCGAGGGTCATCACCCCGGGACGGTCGCCCCGCCGCTCGCCATCACCTTCGGAGTCGTCAAGTGAACTACGTAGAGGGTCCGGAGATCCGGGACACCAAGGCGCCCGAGGGCCCCATCG
>NZ_JBEXDT010000076.1:0-46907 GCF_040605905.1 Nonomuraea sp. NPDC005501
GAGATGTCGCAGCGCATTCAAGACGCAAGTTATCTTATGCAAGGACAACTAGAGCCGCCGACCACCAACAACGCATCTGCCAGCGACCGTGGCCGACTGGCCGCGGGCGCGGGCGCGGGCGCCTCACCGGCCGGGCAGCTGGTGGCGGAAGATCCCGCGGACGTCGCCGAAGCTGCCGGTGGCGAGCAGCCACGAGCCCCCGGGGACGCCGGCCAGTGACGTGAACTCCGCCGTTCCCGGGGCGCCGACCGGGCGCAGGGTCCAGACGCCGGCGGGGGAGCGGTGAGCGAGCGCGGCGTCGTCGCCGTTGACATCGGTGGAGCCGAGGAACCAGTGGCCGCCGCGCCCGTCCGGGACGGGGTCGAACGTCTCGCGCCACGGGCCGGGCACCGCGGTCACCCGCTCGGTCCGCCAGACGTTGCCGCTGCGGTGCAGCAGCAGCGGCGTGGTGGTCTGCGCGGTCATGTCGGAGACGTCGGCGGTGATCCAGACGCCGGAGGCGTCCGCGGTGATGCCGCCGAGATCGTAGGAGGAGGACGTGTCGGAGGCGGGGAGGGCGTCGCCGAGGGGCACGATCCGCCAGCCGGTGCCGTCGTAGTGGGCGACCCGGGGCTGGGTTTCGTCCCGCCTGTCCCGGCCGATGGCCCAGATGTCCGTGGCGGAGCGCGCGCTCGCCCGGGTCACCAGCACGGGCACGTCGGCCCTGACCCAGGCGGAGCCGGTGTAGTGCCACGTGTCGTCGCCGAAGAACCACACGTCGGTGTCGCCGAGAACCTCGACCTCCTGGACCGACTGCGAAGGCAGGGTCCGCATCGTGGTCCAGGTCCGGCCGTCCCAGCGCAGAGCCCGCCGCCCGTCGTCGTCGCCGCTGGTGACGAGCCAGACGTTGGCGGGCGAGGAGGCGCCCGCCGGCCCGCCGCCGGCGCCCAGCCCGGAGGGAAGGGGACTGGCCTGCCAGCGCTCACCGTCCCAGTGGTAGGCGGTGGGGCCGAAGTGCCACCACCCGACCCGGCGGGTGCCGAAGGCCCACGCCTCACGCTCACCGAGCGGAACGAGACTGGCGCCGAACTCCAGGGAGGGCGCCCGGTGCGCCAGCCGCCACTGCTCGTTGCCGGCCGTGGCGTTCTGGAGCGTCGTGCAGCCGGCGAGCAGGCCCAGCGCGACCACCGGGATCAGCAGGACCATCGGCAGCGTACGCACGTAGCGATGATGTCAGACGGACGGCACACGGCCGCCGGCGAGCGTGCGGATCAGCGGAACTCGGTGGTCACCTTGGCGGGGTCCGGCGCCTTGACCGACACCTTCGCGCCCCACCCGCTGTAGCGGCTGTCCACGGCGACCATGGCGCTCTTCCCGTCCTCCGTCGCCGTGTACGAGCTCTGCACCCTGCTCACCAGGCCCGCCGAGGTGAGCGTGAGGGTGTAGGAGACCTTCGTGTTGTCGAACGACTTGTCCGCCTTCGCGCCCGCCCACCAGGCCGAGACCTGCTTGAGGTCCTTGAAGGTGATGGTGCCGGTGACGGAGCTCTTCGCCGGCTTCCCGTGCTCGATCAGCGCGGCCAGGGTCCTCGGCTCGGCCGGGTTGAGGATCTGGCTGTAGGAGTCGGGCATCCCGTACCGCTCGACCTTGTACCAGGTCTTGCCCTCCGGCAGGACGACGGGCATGACCCCGCCGGAGTGGTACGTGATCTTGCCGATGCCGACGGCCCGCTGCCGCCCGTAGTCGTCGTCGTCCCAGTGGATGTCGATGTCGAACGCGGCGACGCCCTTGCGGTCGAACTGGAAGGCGCCCTTGCGGTCCTGGACCTCCCTCTCGTCCGTGCCGTCCGACCAGGTGACCGTTTCGGTGAAGCGCACGCCGTGCCCGGGTACGAGCTTGGCCTTCAGCGCGCTGACGGGATCCTTGGGCGCCGCCTGCGCGGGGGCGGCGACGGCCGACAGGGCCGCCGACATGACGGCGCAGGCAGCCAGAGCTGTGATCATCTTCTTCATGGTCGGCGATGATGCCGGAAGTGGATCACGAACCGGGCACGATCGGCTGATCGGCGGGCGGCGGCGGGGCGGCTGCCATGATGGTCCCCTCCCATCCCGCCGCCGCTCCGGAGGACTCCCGTGCGCATCGTTCTCGCCGGTCTCGCCACCAGTCACCCGTTCACCGACGCCCGTACGCTGGCGAGCCACGCCGAGCTGGTGGTGTGGGAGCCGGACCCCGAGCGGCTGCGGCGCTTCACCGGCGAGCACCCCGCGGCCGTGGTCGTCCCGACGCTCGCCGAGGCGCTGGCGACCGGCCCCGACGGGGTGGTGCTGACCGTGCCCAACCCGCAGGTGCCCGGCGCGCTGGCCGCGGTGCTGGAGACCGGCGCGGCCTGCTTCGTCAACAAGCCCGCGGCAGCCTGCCGTGACCAGCTGGAGCGGCTCGACCGGCTGCCGATCCACGACCGGGTGATGTCGACGTCGGTGCTCCGGTTCGCCCCGGCGTTCGCGGGGCTCACGGTGGACCCGGCCGACGTGCTCGCCGTGCGGGCCACCGTGCGGCACGACGTCGGGCTGTGGGCCACCGGCTACAACGCCTGGCAGGACACGCCGGGCGAGGGCGGCGGCACGATGGTGACCATGGGGATCCACGGCGTCGAGCTGCTGGTCGCGCTGCTGGGACCGGAGGTGGCGCTGGCGGGCGCGGCCGGCGCGCGGCGGCACTACGCGACCCTGCGCTCCGAGGACACCGGCGTCATGGCGCTGCGCTGGGCGGAGGGCGTCACCGGCGTCGTGGAGGTCCTCGGCGTGTCGGAGGGGGAGGAGTACACCGTCACCGTGCACCGGCGCGACTCCTCAGAGACCGTCGTGATCGAGGGGGGCGACGACCCGGTCAAGGGGCTCGGCTACGAGGGGACGATCGCGGCGTTCCTCGACATGGTGGCGGGCGCGCCCAGCCCGGTCCCGTGGGAGCAGACCCGGGCCGTCCTCGGCGTCCTGGTCGCGGCCCGCGAGAGCGCCCCGCCCGCCGCCTCCTGACAGCGGTCGCGTCCACCCGTTGACAGGTCAACTGTGCGCCAGTTACGGTCTGGACCGTAAATGACGTACAGAGGGAGACCGCGTGCGGACGACAGCGGAACTAGAGGAACGGCTGGCGCGGCCGAGCGCCGGGCTGGTCGACGACCTCGGCGGGCTCGACGGCGACATCATGATCCTCGGCGCCGGCGGCAAGCTGGGACCGAGCCTGGTGCGGCTCGCGCTCAACGCCACGGCCGCCGGCGGGCACGACCGGCGGGTCATCGCCGTGTCCCGCTTCTCCGAGCCGGGCCTGGCCGACGCGCTGCGGGCGGAGGGCGCCGACGTGGTGCCCGCCGACGTGGCCGACGAGCGGGCGCTGCGCGAGCTGCCCGACGCGGCCAACGTGGTCTTCCTGGTGGGCGCCAAGTTCGGCACCGCGGGACGCGAGCACGCCACCTGGTTCACCAACGCCTACCTGCCGGGCCGCGTCGCCGACCGGTTCCGTGACAGCAGGATCGCCGCGCTGTCCACCGGCAACGTCTACCCGCTCGTCCCCGTGACCAGCGGCGGCAGCACCGAGGACTCCGCCACCGGACCCGTGGGCGACTACGCGATGAGCTGCCTCGGCCGGGAGCGGGTGCTGACGCACTTCGCTGAGACGTACGGCACCCGCATGGCGCTGATCCGCCTCAACTACGCGGTCGAGCTCAGGTACGGCGTGCTGGTCGACCTGGCCCAGAAGGTCCTCGCCGGAGAGCCCGTCGACCTGGCCACCGGCCAGGTGAACGTCGTCTGGCAGGGTTACGCCAACGAGGTCACCCTGCGCTCCCTGGCGCTGGCCGAGGCGCCGCCGTACGTGCTCAACGTCACCGGCCCGGAGCTGGTCTCCGTGCGGCAGGCGGCGCTGGCGCTGGGGGAGGCCCTGGGCAAGGAGCCGGTGTTCACCGGCGAGGAGGCGCCCACGGCGCTGCTGTCGAACGCCTCACGCTGCCACCGCCTGTTCGGCTACCCGCAGATCACCCCCGCCGAGCTGATCGAGCACACCGCCCGCTGGGTCGCCGGCGGCGGGCCGCTGCTCGGCAAGCCCACCAAGTTCGAGCGCCGTGACGGCCGCTTCTGACCCGCCCGCGGCCACCGCAGCCCACTCACCCGTGACAAAGGGGGACCCCCACGTGCTCAGCACGGCTCCAGAGGCGCAGACGTCCGTGCGCCACCTGTTCCGGCGCGGCCTCGTCATCCCGGCGCACCCGCTCGCCCTGACCGAGGATCGCAAGCTGGACGAGCGCCGCCAGCGGGCGCTGACCCGCTACTACGTCGAGGCGGGCGCCGGTGGGCTGGCGGTGGGCGTGCACACCACCCAGTTCGCGATCCACGGCACCGGCCTGCTCGCGCCCGTGCTCGAACTGGCCGCCCGCACCGCCGGCGAGGCCGGCCGCGAGGTCGTGCTGGTGGCCGGGGCGACCGGCCCGACCGCGCAGGCGGTGGCGGAGGCCGAGCTGGCCAGGTCCCTCGGCTACCACATGGTCCTGCTCAGCCCGCACCGCGACCTGGACGAGGACGCCCTGATCGACCGGGCCAGGGCGGTCGGCGAGGTGCTTCCCGTGATCGGGTTCTACCTCCAGCCGGCCGTGGGCGGGCGCACCCTGTCGCGCGACTTCTGGACGCGCCTGGCCGCGATCGAGTCGGTGGTGGGCATCAAGGTCGCCCCGTTCGACCGCTATCGGACGCTCGACGTCCTGCACGGCGTGGTGCGCGCCGGGCGCGCGGGCGACGTCGCCCTCTACACCGGCAACGACGACCACATCCTGGCCGACCTCATCACCACGCATCGCGTGGTGGTGGACGGGCGCGAGGTGGACATCGAGTTCGTCGGCGGCCTGCTCGGCCAGTGGGCGGTGTGGGTGCGGCGGGCCGTGGACCTGCTGGAGGAGGCGAAGCTCGCCCGCGCCGGCGACGACGCGGCGGTGCGGCGGCTGCTCACCCTGGACGGTCACCTGACCGACGCGAACGCCGCCATCTTCGACACCGCCAACGGCTTCCACGGGTGCATCCCGGGCATCCACGAGGTGCTGCGCCGGCAGGGACTGCTGGCCGGCCGCTGGTGCCTGGACCCCGCCGAGGAGCTGTCGACCGGGCAGCTCCAGGAGCTCGACCGCGTCTGGGCCGCCTACCCGTGGCTGCGCGACGACGACTTCGTCGCCGCCGGCCTGGACCGCTGGCTGTCCTGACATGCCCGCCCGCCGGCCACCGCACGAGACCCGCCCGCCCCGTGCCCGGCCCCATGCCCGGCGGCCGGGCGGGTCAGAGGGTGAGGCGGTAGAGCGTGAGCGGGCGGCCGCTGGAGCCGCTGGTCAGGTTGCCGGTGCGCTCGGCCAGCCCGGCCAGCTCCAGGCGGTGCAGCATGCGGCGCGCGGTCCGCTGCTGCACGGCCAGGCGGTCGGCGATCTCCCGGGTGGTCAGCGGCTCCTCCCCGGCGGCGGCCCGCGCCTCCAGGAGCTTCTCCAGCGTGGACACCGACAGGCCCACCCGCCGGGCGATGACCGACAGGTTGTGCTCGGCCGCCGGGGCGGCGGGCACCGACTCCAGCACGATGTCGGTGTCGGCCCGCAAGGACAGCACGGCCGCCACGTCGCCGATGCGCCGGGCCCGGGCCAGCGCGCGGCGGGCCAGGCTCTCGGCCTCGGCCGCGCTGCGCCCCAGGCCGAACCCGATGCGGACCACCTCGTTCTGACCGGCCAGCCGCCCCAGCATGGGCAGGCAGGTGAACCCGCCCGTGGCGTCGTGCAGCGGCCCCCGGGTGGTCACCAGCAGCTGCGTGCCGCCGCGGAAGGCGGCGACGGTGCCGCCCAGCGCGGCGGCCTCGCGCAGCAGGCCCTCCTCGCCCGCCACCTCGATCAGCCCGAGCGCGATCTGCGCGTCCTCCTGGGCCTGGCCCTCGGCCGTCAGCAGCAGCTGGCGCAGCGCCACGCGGACCGAATGGACCGAGGGCACCAGCCGCAGCACCTGCATCTCGTCCCGCAGCGCCTCGTGGACGCTGCTCAGGCACGTGATCACCGGGTGGCCGGGGTCGCGGCGGTGGAAGGCGATCGCGCTCCTGGAGGTCATCTCGGGCCGGTAGGGGAGCGTGCGCAGCGCCTGCGTGGGCAGCCCGGCCTCGGCGAAGGTCGCCGTCACGTCGGCCGCCGACAGCGTGTCGATGGACAGGCGGGTCACGTCCACGCCGTCGCGCTGGAGCCGTACGAGGGCGCTGAGCAGGGTCGCGCCCGAGTAGTCGACGAACGCGGCGGGACGCGTCAGCACGTCGGCGTCGCGGGCCAGCATGTAGGGGACGATGCCGGTGAACAGCCACCCCTCGACGCCCGAGGCGTGCGCCTCGGCGATCGCCGGCGCCTGGGACTCGTGGTCGTAGTCCAGGCGCAGCGCGGTGACGCCGGGCTGGTCCTCGCACGTGGCCGCGACGTCGTCGACCAGGTCATGCGGGCCGACGACCCCGATGACGATTCCCACCCACGTCCCCCTCTCTGCTCATTTCGGTCAAGACCGCAATCATATCCTTGTGAGGTGTCCCGGTGAAGTTCCCGTCCATGGCCGAGGCGGCGGGCCGAACGCTCGGCGACGAGGAGGTCGCCGCCGCCGAGCGGGTGATCCGCTCCGGCATGCTCAACTCCGTCTGGGGCACCGAGGCCAGGCGGCTCGAAGAGGAGGTCGCGCGGATGTACGGCCTCCGCCATGCGATCTCCTGCAGCTCGGGCACCGCGGCCCTCCATCTGTCGGTCGTGGCGGCGGCGCCGGACCCCGGAGACGAGATCATCACGACGCCGATCACGGACTTCGGGACTGTGGCCCCCATCTTGGCGCAGAACGCGGTCCCTGTCTTCGCGGACGTGGACCCCGCGGACGGCAACCTCGATCCCGCCGCCGTCGCCGCGCTGATCGGGCCGCGCACCCGGGCGATCATGGCGGTCCACCTGTTCGGCGCGCCCGCCCGGATCGACGAGCTGCGCACCCTGGCCGACGCCCACGGCCTGACGCTGATCGAGGACTGCGCGCAGGCGTGGCTCGCCGAGCTGCCCGCGCCGGACGGGGCGGACGGCGCGCCCCGGCCGGCGGGGACCGTGGGCGACGTCGCCTGCCTCAGTCTCCAGCAGTGGAAGCACATCACGTGCGGCGACGGCGGGGTGGCGCTCACCTCGGACGACACGCTGGCCAGGCGGATGCGGCTGTTCGCGGACAAGGGCTGGGACCGCGCGGCCGGGCGCTCGCACGCCTCCTACGGGCTCAACTACCGCATGACCGAGCTGCAGGCCGCGGTCGCGCGGGCGCAGCTCGCCAAGCTGCCCGGGGTGGTGAGCGCCCGGCGGCGCACCGCCCTGCTGTTGCTGGACGCGCTCAAGGGCGTGCCGGGCCTGCGGCTGCCGCGGCCGGACGGCCACGCCTGGTGGCTGTTCCCCCTCGTGCTGCCCGGCGGCGGCGCGCGGGAGCTGGCCGAGGGCCTGGGCGCGGCCGGCGTCCCGGCCCGCGCCGGATACCTCGGCGAGCCGCTGAACCGCGCGCCCGTCTGGCACGCGCCCGTCTACGGCAGCTCCCGCGGGCCCCTGGAGGGCTACACGCCGGCCGGCTGCCCCGAGGCGGAACGCCTCGTCGCCGACACGCTGCTGGTCATCGACTGGAACGAGCACTACACCGGCGAGCACGTCGAGGTGGTGGCCCGCGAGATCGCCCGCCTCCGTGGCCGCCCGTAGTCACGGTCGGATATCAGGCGTTGACCCGGCCGGACGCCCTCACTAGATTTCGGTCAGGACCGGTATTAGGAAAGGAAGCCGCCATGAGGAAGACAGCGGCAGTCGGCATCGCCGCCGCGTTGAGCGTCGCGGCCGCCGGGTGCGGATCGAGCGGCTCGGACAAGAGCGTCGTGACTCTCTGGATGTATCCGGTGATCTCCGACCAGGCCAAGAGTCAGGCGTACTGGGGCAAGGTCGAGAAGGACTTCGAGGCCCAGAACCCCACCGTCGACCTCAAGGTCGACCTCCAGCCCTGGGAGGGCCGCCAGGAGAAGGTGACCACCGCACTGATCTCCAAGAAGGGCTTCGACCTGGTCGTGCTCGGTCCCGACCAGATCCCCCAGTACGCGCAGCAGGGCACCATCGAGCCGGTCGACGACGTCGTCGCCGCCGACAAGGCGTCGTACCTGCCCAACTCGCTGAGCGCCCTGACGGTGAACGGCAAGCTCTACGGTGTGCCGATCTACCAGACGATCACCGCGCCGATCTACAACAAGAAGCTGTTCACCGAGGCCGGCGTCGAGGCGCCGCGGACGCTCGCCGAGCTGAAGGCGGCCGCGCCCAAGCTGGCCGCCAAGAAGGTCGCGGTGCTCGACTACCCGGGCAAGCCCGAGGTCAGCCTCAACCAGAGCTTCTACCCGCTGCTGTGGGCCAACGGCGGCTCGGTCTTCGCCCCCGACGGCAAGAGCGTCGCCTTCAACGGCCCCGAGGGCGTCGAGAGCCTCCAGCTCCTGCTCGACCTGAAGGCCGCCGGCGGCCTTCCCGAGAACGCCGCCAGCAAGGGCAACGACATCGAGGGCGGCCCGCTCGCGGCCGGCAAGACCGCGATGTACCACGCCGCCACCGCCCTGCAGGCGGTCCAGCTCGGCACCGCCGTCGGCGCCGAGAACGTGGGCATCGGCCTGCCGCTGGAGGGCAGCAAGCGCGTCGCGTTCGGCATCCCCGGCGCCCTGGTGCTGGCCGGGCACTCCGGGCAGAAGGACGCGGCCAGGAAGTTCGCCTCGTTCCTCGCCTCGCCGCAGCAGGCGGCGCAGCTGGCGAAGGAGTCCGGCTTCTTCCCCGCGCGCACCGACGTGACCGTGCCCGACCAGTCGGCCGAGGCCAAGGAGTTCGCCAAGTCGCTGCAGTACGCCTTCCCGGGTGACACGCACCCGAAGGCCCGCCAGGTGATGGGCGTGCTCGCCCCGCACATCCAGGCGGCCCTGCTCGGCAAGGAGGACGCCAGGACGGCGCTCGACGCCGCCGCCAAGGAGGCCGACACGCTGCTGAGCAGCGGTAGCTGACCGGAGAGGACCACGGTGCGTCATCGCTTGCGTGACCCGGTCACCGGGCTGCTGTTCGTGCTCCCGATGCTGGTGCTGTTCCTGATCTTCAAGATCTTCCCGACCCTCGGCGCGGCGGGCATGAGCCTGACGAACTGGAACATCGGAGGGCAGTGGAGCTTCGTCGGCGCCGACAACTACGCCCGGCTGCTCGACGACGTGAACTTCTGGACCAGCCTGCGGGTCACGCTGGTGTACGCGGCGATCTACGTGCCGCTCACGGTCGTCGTGGCGCTCGGCACGGCGCTGCTGCTCAACCAGGTGGTGTTCCTGCGCGGGCTGTTCCGCGGCATGCTGTTCCTGCCGTACGTGACCAGCTTCGTGCTCGCCGGCATCGTCTGGCGCTGGATCTACGAGTTCGACGGCCTCATCAACGGGCTGCTGGCCAAGGCCGACCTCGGCCCGGTGGCGTTCCTGGAGCAGTCGGGGCTGGTGCTGCCGGCGCTGGCCCTGGTGTCGGTGTGGAAGGGATTCGGCTACTCGATGCTGATCCTGCTGGCCGGGCTCAAGTCCATCCCGGGCTCCTACCTGGAGGCGGCCACCGTCGACGGGGCGAGCGCGTGGCAGCGGTTCCGCCGGATCACGCTGCCCCTGCTCAAGCCCACCTTGTTCTTCGTCATGGTGATCGAGACGATCAGCGCCTTCCAGACGTTCGACACCATCTACGTGATGACCGGCGGAGGCCCCGCGCGGGCCACGTACACGCTCATCTACGGCATCTACGAGCACGGCTTCCGGTCCTTCGAGTTCGGCTACGCGGCCACCTGGGGCATGGTGCTGTTCGCGATCGTGCTGGTCGTGTCGCTGGTGCAGCGCCGCTTCCTGGACCGGGGGAACACATGACACTGACCGCTTCCCGCCCGCTCGCCCGCGCCTCCAAGGCCGCGCGGGCGGGCCGGCCGCGGGCCAGGTGGCCGCTCGCCGCGCTGCTGGGCGTGATGGCGGTGCTGACCGTCAGCCCGTTCCTGGTGATGCTCGTCGTGGCGTTGTCGCCGGCCGGCCGGCCCACCGTGCCCGGCCGCTGGCCCGAGTCGCTCACCTTCGACAACCTGGCGCGGGTCCTGTCCTCCAGCGGCATCGCCGAGTGGACGGTCAACTCGCTGGTCTACTCCGTGGTGTCGGTGGTGATCATCCTGCTCACCGCCTCCATGGCCGGGTACGCCTTCGCCAAGAAGCGCTTCCCCGGCCGGGACGCGATGTTCTGGACGTTCCTGGCGACCATGATGGTGCCGTTCCAGGCGACCCTCATCCCGACGTTCGTCCTCGTCAACGGCCTGGGCGGGGTGGACACGTTCTGGGGCCTGATCGTGCCGACCCTGGCCAACTCGCAGGCCGTCTTCCTCATGCGCCAGTTCATCCTGGGCCTGCCGGACGAGCTGTTCGACGCGGCCAAGGTCGACGGCGCCTCCGAGCTGCGGGTCTACTGGACGATCGTGGTGCCGCTCACCAAGCCCATCCTGGCCACGCTCGGGGTGTTCGTGTTCCTGTGGCACTGGAACGACTTCCTGTGGCCGCTGGTCGTCGGGCAGAGCGACACGACCCGGACGCTCACCGTGGGGCTGACCACGCTGCGGACCGAGGAGCTGCAACTGTCGGTGCTGATGGCCTCGGCGACCGTCTCCGTGGTGCCGTGCCTCGTGGTGTTCTTCCTGCTCCAGCGCTACCTCGTCAACAGCATCGCGATGACCGGGCTCAAGTAGCCGGGGCGGGCCCGCCGAACTCTCTGGCCTAAGCTCTCTGGGATGCACATCTCGGCACAGAACCTCCGGGACCGCCTGCGCGGCTCGCTCGTCGCCGCGGCCGCCACCCCCATGACGGCGGCCGGAGAGGTGGATCTCGACCTGGTCTCGCACTACCTCGCCGGACTGGTCGCCGACGGGGCCGGCGCGCTGGCGGTGCTGGCCCACACCGGCCGGGGCCCGTACCTGTCCCCGCAGGTGCGCGCGGGCGTGATCGAGCGGGCGGTGGCGCTCGGCGTCCCCGTGCTCGTCGGCGTCGGCGGCCATTCCGGGACTGCCGGGCCGGCGGCCGCCGAGGCGACGACGGACCAGGCGCGCGTGGCGGCCGATCTCGGGGCGGCGGGCGTCCTGGTGTTCCCCTCGGCGGGGGACCGGCCGGCGCTGCACGACGCCGTGTGGCGGGCGTCCGGGCTGCCGATGATCGCCTTCGACCTCTACACCCTGCCGTGCCCGCCGGAGGTGATGACCGAGATCCTCACCCACCCGGGCGTGGCGGGCCTGAAGACGGCCCTGCTGTCCGACGCCATGGGGTGCCAGCGGGCCATCGCGCTGGCCCGCGAGGCGGGACGGCTGGCCATCACCGGCGAGGACCGCATGTTCGGCCCGTCCCTGCTGTGGGGCGCCGAGGCCGCGCTGGTGGGCATCGCCGCCGCCGCCGTGGAGGTCACCGCCGCCGTGCTGGACGCCTTCCGCGGCGACGACCTGCGGGCGTTCCACGAGGCGTCCGACCGCCTGGACCGGCTGGCGCGGGTCACGTTCACCGAGCCCATGGAGGGCTACGTGCGGCGCATGCTGTGGCTGGCGGCGGCCGAGGGCCGCATCCCCGGCTCGCACGCCCACGACCCGTACGGCCCGCCGCTGCCCGCGGACAAGCACGCGCAGGAGCACGCGGAGGTGGTACGGCACCGCGGACGCGTCCGGACGGCGGACCGGCCGGGCGCGACGCTCACCGGGTAGACCGTCACCACGTCGTCGAGCGCGGCGGGCTCTCCGATCCGCATGCCTCACACTCCCCATGCCTCACACTCCGCATGCCTCACACAGGACGACGCTCGCGGCCCGGGTAGAGGAACGCGGGCAGCAGCGTGGCGGCCGAGAGCCCCATCGTCCACCAGAACGTCGCGCCGTAGGCGGCGGCGGGGGCGAGGCCGCCGTCGAGGTGGTGCTGGAGGACGAGCGCGAGGATCGCGGTGCCCAGCGCGCCGCCCACCCGGTTGATCGTGTTGATCGCCCCGGCCGCCCGCGGCACCTGGTCCTTGGTGACGCTGCCGTAGATCGCCGCCATGCCGGGCGCCATGACCAGGCCGAGCCCGGCGCCCCGTACGACCAGCGACAGCAGCAGGACGGGCGCGGCGGGGGACGAGCCGAGCAACGTGAAGGCGTACGTGCCCGCCAGCGTGACCAGGATGCCGGACAGGATCAGCGGCCTCGGGGCCATCCGGTCGGCCAGCCGCCCGGCCACCAGAGTGACGGCGGCGGTGCCGAGCGCCTGCGGCGCCAGCATCAGCCCCGCCTCGAGGGCGCCCGCGTGCTCGACCTGCTGGTAGTACAGCGGCAGCAGCAACATCGAGCTGTACAGGGCGGCGCCCTGCAGGAACGAGTTGCCGGCGGCGACGGCGAATCCGCGCCGGGCGAACAGCCGCAGGTCGATCAGCGGTGTTCCCTTGGCGCGCAGCGCGTACGCCACGTAGGCCGCCATCAGGACCGTCCCGCCGGCCAGGGGCACGCCCGCGCCCGCCGTGCAGCCGTACACCAGCCCCGCAAGGGCCGCCGGGAGCAGCACCAGCCCGGGCACGTCGAGCTTCGCCGCCGTGCCCGGACCCGTCGCGCGCGGCAGCGCCCCGGACGCCAGCAGCAGCGTCACCACGCCGACGGGCACGTTCACCAGGAACATCCACCGCCAGTCGAGCGTGTGCAGGACCACGCCGCCGAGCACCGGACCGACGACGGGCGCGAAGGTGAGCGGCAGGAGCGTGACCGCCAGCACCCGGCCCAGCCGTGCGGGCCCGGCGGCCTGGACCAGCATTGACTGCCCGAGCGGTTGGATCATGCCACCGCCCAGGCCCTGCAGTACGCGGAAGACGATCAGCGCGCCGATCGACCAGGACAGCCCGCACAGCGCGGAGGCCGCCGTGAACAGCGCCACCGAGCTCATCCACACCGCCCTGGCGCCGAACCGGTCGGCCGCCCACCCTGACAGGGGCATGACGACCGACACTGCCAGCAGATACGCGGTGGACACCCACTGGACGGCCCCGAGCGAGCCGCCCAGGTCCCCGGCCACGGCGTCGATGCCGACGGCCACGATCGTGGTGTCGAGCATGACCAGGATCGGCCCGAGCACCAGCACGAAGGCGGTCCGCAGCAGCGGCCCGTCCAGTTTGTGCACGGCGGGGCGGAGTCCCACGGACCGGGTCATCTCACCCCTTCCGCCACCGGCTCGCGCAGTCCCGCGAACAGGTCGTCCTCCGGCGTGACCACCTCGACGAGCGAGCGGGCGAGGTGGTAGTCCTCGGTCGGCCACACCTCGCGCTCGATGCCACGGGGGTGGCGCATGAATCCGGCCTGCGGGTCGATCTGCGTGGTGTGCGCCAGCAGGGCGCGGTCCCGGGTCTCGAAGTACTCCGCGCAGGGCACGCGCGTGGTGGTCTCGATCGCCGGCTGCGGCAGCTCTTCCAGCAGGTCCGCCATTCCCGAGTCGATGCCGCGGGCCGTCATGGCCTGGTGCATGGCCAGGAACCAGTCGCGTGACAGCGCGGCGTGGTAGTAGAGCTTCATCGGCTGCCACCCCGCCCGGGCCCTGGCCGCCTCGAAGGCGGCCAGGGTCACCTCGTGGGTCCTGATGTGGTCGGGGTGGGGGTAGCCGCCGGTCTCGTCGTAGGTGACGATCACGTGCGGGCGGAACTCACCGATCAGCTGCAACAGCCGCCCGGCCGCCTCCTCCAGGGGCTGGAGCGCGAAACAGCCGTCCGGCAGCGCCTCGCCCGGCGCGGGCAGTCCCGAGTCGGTGAACCCGAGGAAGCGCTGGCGCACGCCCAGGATCTCGCGGGCCGCCGCCATCTCGGCCCGCCGGATCTCGGCGAGGTTCTCCCGTACGCCCGGCTTGTCCATCGCCGGGTTCAGCACGTCGCCACGTTCGCCGCCGGTGCAGGTGACGACCAGGACGTCCACGCCCTCGGCGGCGTACTTGGCCAGCGTCGCGGCGCCCTTGCTCGACTCGTCGTCGGGGTGGGCGTGCACGCTCATCAGGCGCAAGGGTTCGCCATGCGTGACGCGCAGGTTCATGTGCGGCCTCCGTTCGTGTTGGCGACATAAATTTAGGCTCGACATAAACTTATGTCAATTCTGTCCTTGGGGCAGACCTATGGAAGAATGGACGTCATGCCCGGAGGACTACGCGAACTGAAGAAGCAGCAGACGCGCCAGGCCATCTCCGACACCGCGACGCGGCTGTTCATGGAGCGCGGCTTCGAGGCGGTGACGATCGCCGACATCGCGGCGGCGGCCCAGGTGGCCAAGATGACCGTCACCAACTACTTCCCGCGCAAGGAAGACCTCGCCCTCGACCACCACGAGGCCCTCACCGGCAGCCTGGCCCGGCCCGTCGCCGAGCGGCGGCCGGGGGAGTCGGCGCTGGCCGCGCTGCGCCGCGCGTTCCTGGACGCCGTGGAGCGGCACGAGCCCGTGGTCGGCTTCTCGGGGCCCGCGTTCGTCCGCATGATCACCGGCAGCCCGGCGCTGATCGCCCGGATGCGCGAGATCAACGATCAGCGGGAGAGCGCTCTGGCCGAGACGCTGGCCGCCGAGACGGGCGCCGCGCCCGGCGACCTGGCGCCCAGGGCCGCAGCCGCGCTGCTCGCCGCGGCCCACCGCACGCTGTTCCAGCGCGTCATGGACCTGACGCTGACCGGCATGAACCAGGACGAGATCGCCGCCGACGTCACGTCAGCGGCCTACGAGGTCTTCGACCTTCTGGAACCCTCTCTGTCGGGTTACGCGGTGCGCTGAGCGCCCGGCTGGTGCGTCCACGCGGCTTCCGGCCTCCTCCCCGGCGAACCGCCGGCCCCGCCCCTCTGGCCGGGAAGCCTCCTGACCGAGGGTCGAAGCCGCCGCCCTCGCCTGCGGATCGCCGGAGGCGTCAGGGCCGGCCGGAGATGGCGATGCGGACAAGGTCGCGGCCCTTCACGCCGTACAGGGCGCGGCGCGAGGGATCCAGGGCCAGCTTGGGCTCGCCGCCGAACCACTGCCCGGCCAGCCCCTCGACGATGGTCCTCGCCGTGAACGACCTCAGGTCGATCTTGTAGATCTTGTCCCCGTCCGTGCAGTAGGCCACCTCGCCCGTGACGAACAGGTCGCCGCCCTTCGCGCCCACCTGGAGCCTCGCGGTCACCTCCCGGCGCCGCGGGTCGAACGCGAACACCTCGCCGGTGCTCGCCATGCCGTACAGCAGGGTCCCGGCGCGTCCGAGGGCCAGGGACGTGATGGCGCGGGCGCCGGGCACGGGTTCGGCCTGCCACAGGAGCCTGCGGCCGGCCAGGTCCCAGGCGGCGAGGCGGGCCGTGGTGGTGACTGGCGGCAGGCCCAGGCCCTCCTGGATGAGGGTGCCGAGGTAGGCGGTGCCGTTCCGGGTGACGACCGAGTAGACGGTCTGCCGCTCGACGGCCGGCCGGTAGGTCTCCACCTTGCCGGTGCGCGGGGAGTACAGCGTCAGGGCGCCGTTCACGTGGCCGGGCTCGGGCTGCGTGGGCATGACGACCAGGCCGGTGCGCGCGTCGTAGGCGAGGTCGCGCGGCCGGTCCTGCTGGTTGCCGGCCCGCAGGAGCAGCTTCGCCTCACTCTCGCCGGGCCGGTGCGCGTACAGGGCGGCCTGCGTGTAGACGCCGAGGTAGGTGGTGCCGCGCACGGTCAGCATGGTCTTCGGCTCGCCCGGGATGCCGAGCCGGGTGACCTTGCCGGTGGCCAGGTCGTGGATGTCGGCGCCGCTCTTGCCGCCGACGTAGACGCGCTCGCCGTCGGAGTGGACGGACATGGGCTCCTCGGGGGCGGCCCGCAGCCCGCGCTGCACGAGGTTGCGGTACTCGATCGCGCCCGTCGCCGGGTCGACGACGAAGACCGCGCTGTCCTGGACGCCGTAGACGCGCCCCTCGTGGGCGAGGATCCGGTGGGTGGCGGCCTCGAAGTACGGCACGCCGAGCACCTCCAGCCGGTCCTCGGCGATCGAGTAGCGGTAGAGGGTGCCGGTGGGGCGGCCGGCGAAGTAGACGTGGCCGTCGTGGAGGAGCACCGAGACGATGTACTTCTCGCCCGGCGCGGTGGCCTTGACGACCTTGAAGCCACCTGGGTCCGCCCTGTCCAGCACGAGCAGCTCGGCCAGGGAGTTCATGCCGCAGGCGATGTGGGTGCCGGACATGCTCATGCTGGCCACCCAGTCGCGGTCGGCCAGCTCCGGCGGCAGCAGCTCGTGCCGCTCGCCGGTGGCGCGGTCGATGGCGATGAGGTGGGCGTTGGCGCCGACGCCCGCGTAGACGTGCGTGGCGTCGGCCTGGATGCTGCGGACGTACGCCTCCCCGGGGCTGGCCTCACCCAGGTCGCGGCTGACGCCGGTGGCCGGGTCGTACTCCCGGACCCGGCCGGGCTCTGAGGTGCCCATGTACACCTTGCCGTCGGGCGAGGCGGCCATGGTCCAGATGAAGTGGTCGGGGTACTCGGCGACCTTCGACACCGTGCCGGCCACGGTGTCGATCCGGTAGAGATCGGAGCGGGAGTGCGTGGCGGCGTAGACGTCGGTGCCCACCCGGCACATCGCCCAGATGCCGATGCCCGTCGGGATCTCGAAATGGGTCGTGACCGTATCCTTGGCCAGGTCGTACGCGCCGACGACGTTGGGCGACAGGCCGCGCGAGCCGACGTAGAGGACGTCCCCCACGATCTCGGCGTTGCCGAGGGGGGCGGCGACGCTGGCCGGCCCCAGGCCGGTGACGGTTCCTTCGGCTTGCGTGGCCCGGACTGCCGTGGCCGTCGCGGGGGTGGCGGACAGGGGGACGGCCACCGCGGTGGTGGCCGCCGCCTGCAGGAAACGACGACGGGGGATCATGTGCGGCTCCCTGGTGAAGTTTGCCGCACGCTATAACGGGCCGGGCCGTAATGTCCAGATCCCGAACAGCAATGTCCAGACCCGAACAGCAATGTCCAGACCCGAACAGCAATGTCAGATGCCGAACAGCTCCGCGGCGTTGCGCCAGGCCACCCGCTCGGCCGCCTCGGGGGCGAGCCCCGCCGCCGCCACCGCGCCGAAGGCCGACGCCGGGTCGATCAGCGTGGAGTCCGTGCCGAACAGCAGCCGCCGCCCGTCCACGGCCGCCGCCACCTCGGCGATGCGGCCCGCGGGGGCGTGCGACCAGCAGGGCTCCAGGTACAGCCGGTCGCAGGCCGCGGCCGCCTCGATCGCGTGGCGGAACCCGTCGGCGCCCATGTGTCCCGCGATCACCCGCAGGCCCGGCGTGTCCAGGCAGACCTGCGCCAGGTCGAGCACGGAGGAGCCCCAGGTGTGCACGAGCGCGGGGCACCCGGCCTCGGCGACGAGCGCCAGGGCGTCGCGCAGCTGCGGCGAGGTGACGGGCGAGCCCGTGTAGTCGGTGTGGATCTTCACGCCGACGAACCTGCCGGTGGGCAGGTAGGCGTCCAGGTCGCGGGCGGCCTCGCGGAGCCGGCGCGGGTTGACCGTGACGTAGCCGAGCAGGCGGTCGTGCTCCTCCAGCACCCGGGCCAGGGCGCGGTTGCCGGCCGGCGCGTCGTAGATGACGGCCTCGGTGGCCGAGACGACGGCCCGGTCGATGCCGTAGCGGTCCATGGCGGCCAGGCTCGCCTCGGCCACGTCCATGGTGAAGAACCACGGCCCCCAGTGGGCGTGCACGTCGATGATCATGAGAGCAGCCTCCTGGCGTTGCCGCCGGCCACCGCGGCGACCTCGGCGGGCGAGAGCCCGCCGGTCGCCAGGCGCAGCAGCGGGACGAGTGCTTCGGCGTGCGGGGTCCGCGAGCCGTACAGCAGGCGGTCCACGCCGACCTCCGCCGCGGCGGTCTCCAGCGCGTCGGGGGAGTTGAGCAGGCGGGTGGAGGTGTGGAAGCCCGGCTCGTCGGCCGCCACCACCAGGAAGTCGCCCAGGTGGTAGAAGTGCGTGTCCAGGAAGACCACGCGGGCGCCGATCCCGGCGAACGGCCGCCAGAACCTCCGCACGTCGCCTCCGGTGAGCACGGTCAGCCCCAGGGCCGTCGCGCGGCGCGCGACATGCCCGACGGACGGGAAGCCGGCCTCCACGCCCTGCTCGTCGGGGAAGAGCCGCACGGCGCGGACCCCACCGGCGGCCAGGCGCTCCAGCTCGCGGGCCGCGCCGACCGGGTCGCGCAGGTCCACCGTGCCCACCGGCGCGAACGACGACCCCTCCTCCCGCAGCTCGCGCAGTGCCAGCGCCTCGTCGTTGCCGGACCGGACGTCGAACAGCGCGGCGCGCAGGCTCGCCACCGCCCCCGCCCGGATCCGGTGGCGGGCCAATGACCGGAGCACCTCGCCGGGCGCGCCCGGCGGGCCGTCCCGGTCCGGGTAGGCGCCCACCAGCACGTCGGCGTCGAGCGTCACCTCCAGATCGCCGATCAGCCTCCACGCGTCGAAAGCCGTACCGGCCCCATCCCTAATCGTCATGCGGGCCATCATGCCATTGACGTACTGCGCGCAAATAGTTACGGTCTGGACCAAAATCGCACAACAATGAACGTGAGGTGCTCGGCGTGCTCCGACGTCTCCTGGCCGCCGTGGCCGGCCTGTTACTCCCAGCCACCCTGTCCGTTCCCGCCGCCACGGCCGCCCCCGGCCCGGCGAGCGCCACCATGACGGCCTCCACGGCGGCGTGCGCCGACCCGGCCGTGCGCACGTACGGCCCGGCCACGATCACCGGCGCGATCGTGGGCGCCGCCGTCCACGACGGCCACGCCTACGTCGTCACCCGCGGCCCCAAGCCCCCGGTGCTCGCCGACATCGACCTGAGCACCCGCAAGGTGGTCAGGACCGCCACGCTGCCCGACGGCCCGGCCGAGGGCGCGCCCGAGGGCGGATGGGCCACCGCCGTCACCGGCGGCAAGGTGTACGTCGGCACCTACCCGGTGCCCGACCTCTACAGCTTCGACATCGCGACCGGCGAGGTGAAGCACCTGCGCTCCTTCGGCCGCAACGGCGGCTTCGTCTGGAGCCTGGCCGCCGCCCCCGACGGCACCCTCTACGCGGGCACCTACCCCGGTGGCCGGGTCTTCGAGTACGTGCCCGCCACGGGCGCCGTCCGCGACTTCGGCGTCCTGGCGCAGGGCGAGCGGTACGTGCGCGCGGTCGCCGCCGACGACACCTACGTCTACGCGGGCCTGCTCGACAAGGCGAAGCTGGTGCGCATCGAGCGGGCCACCGGCCAGGTGCGGGAGCTGGCGAGCGCCCCCACCGGCGTGGGAGCCATCACCCTGCACGGCGACCGCGTCCTCGCGGCGGCCGGCGGCGAGCTCATCGACGTGCGCAAGGACGGCACCGATCTGCGGCGGGTGACCCTGGAGCAGGGCTCCCTCGACGTCCCGTCCGCGACGGACGACGGCACCGTCTACGCCACCTCCCGCCCGGACGGCACGGTCTACCGCTACCGGACCGGCGACACGGCGTTCACCAAGGTCGCCGACGCGCCCGCGCCCGGCGACGAGAGCCGGCTGCTGCGGCTGCTGGACGCGAACACCCTGCTCGGCTTCGCGGGCAGCGGCGGCCTGTGGTGGCTGGACCTGAGCACCGGCACGTCGCAGTTCGTCGACCTGCTGGAGGCGGGGCTGCCGCCGGGCACCGAGCGGGTGCAGAGCATGCTGCTCGTGCCCAACCGCGCCCTCTACGTCGGCGGTCACTTCGTGATGGAGGTCCGCGACCTGCGCACCGGGGACAAGCGCCGCTTCCGGGTGCCCGGCGAGCCCAAGGACCTGGTGCGGCGCGGCGAGAAGATCTACGCCGCCGTCTACCCCAGCGGGCAGGTGATCTCCATCGACCTGCGTACCGACAAGGTCCGCAGCGTCGCCTTCCTGGGCCACGGCCAGCAGCGGCCGTGGGACATCGAGTACGACCCCGTGACCGACAAGCTGCTGGTCGCCAGCGCCCCGCTCGGAGCCAACCTCAAGGGCGCGCTGACCGTGGTGGATCCCGACACCGGCCGCGTGGACTCGTACGTGGACGTCATCCCCGACCAGAGCCTCATGAGCCTGTCGCTCGACTCGCGGCGGGGCGTGGTGTACCTGGGCGGCGACGTGGTCGGCCCCGGCGGCACCCCGCCCACGCGGACGACGGCCTCGGTCGCCGCCTTCGACCTGCGCGCCCGCAAGGTGCTCTGGTCGGTGGACCCGGTGCCCGGCCACCGCACGTTCCAGGACGTCAAGGTGCACGACGGCCTGTTGTACGGCGTCTACAAGCGGGAGTCCGGCACCTGGATCGCCCTCGACCTGGCCACGCGCCAGGTGGTGCGCCAGGGGACGATCGCCGGCTACGGCGAGCTGACCGTGCACCGGGGCAGGGTCTTCACCTCCGTCTTCCGCGGCGGAGGGAACGCCTACGAGCTGGGCACCGAGGCGAAGCTGCTGGCCACGGGCCTCGGCGACGAGTGGTACACCAACCCTCAGCTGCACTTCGAGCCCCGCACGTGGAACGCCTGGGCGCTCGTCGGCCGGGAGCTGGCCAAGATCCGGCTCGACCCGGCCTGCCCGCCCTTGACCATCCCGCCGGCCGGGAGCTAGGTTTCGGTCTGTGCCGAAATCTGTGTTCGATGCCCATCGGCTGATCGGCCCCGTGCCGTTCGACGATCTGCCCGCCGACCCGCGGGCCGAGATGGACCGGCTGGGCATCGACCGGGCCTGCGTGACCCACACGCTCAGCCTCTACTCCGACCCGCAGGCGGGCAACGACGCCCTCCTGCGGCTGGACGACCCCCGGCTCGTCCCGGTGCCCGTCGTGGTGCCCGGCGTGCCGGGGGCGTCCGCGCCCTCGGCACCCGCCGAGGTGCTGGAGTGGGGGGCGCGGATGGTCAGGCTCTGCCCGGAGCGGCACCGCTTCGACCTCACCGGGCCGGTCGCGCTGCGCTGGCTGGCCGAGCTCGACCTGCCCGTCGCGATCGACCTGGACGAGGCCCCGCCCGCGCGGCTCCGCGTCCTCGCCGAGCGGCTGCCCGGCCTGCGGCTGCTGGTCCTCAACCCGGGCTACCGGGGGCTGCGCGCCCTCGCGGAGCTCATGGCCGCGGCGCCGCGCGTGTGGGTGGAGATCGGCACCGTCAACACCCAGGGCGGCGTCGAGTGGCTGGCCCGGCGCTTCGGCGCCGGCCGGCTCGTGTTCGGCACCGGGGCGCCGGTGGCCGACGACTGCGGCCCCCGCTTCCTGCTGGACCACCTCGACCTGGAGCCGGCGGAGGTCGAGCTGATCGCCGCGGGCTCGCTGGAGAGCCTGCTGTGACCGGCGTCCCGGTCCTCGACGCGCACGGGCACGTCGGCACGTGGCCCGACTTCCTCATCCCCGACCCGACCGCCGAGGGCCTGGTCGCGACCATGGACCGGATCGGCGTCGCCGCGATGGGCATCAGCCACCTGCTGGCCGTCGGCCCCGACGCCGAGGGCGGCAACCGGCTGGCCCTGGACGTCGCCGCCCGCTTTCCCGGCCGGTTCGGCGTCTGGCAGGTCTACAACCCGCACCACCGCACCCCCCTGGTCACCGGCGGGGTGTGGGGGGTCAAGCTGCATCCCGACGTCCACCAGTGCCCCCTCGACGACCCCCTCTACGAGCCCGTCTGGCGGCTCGGCCTGCCGGTGCTCGCCCACGGCCAGACCGACTCGCCGTGGAGCGACCCCGTCCGGTTCGCCGCCGTCGCCGCCCGCCACCCCGGCGTGCCCCTCCTCATGGGCCACACCGGGCTCTGGCCGTACGGGTTCGCCCGCGCGGCCCGCCTCGCCGAGGGGCACCCGAACCTCTACCTCGAGGTGTGCGGCTCCCGGATGACCGGCCGCTGGATCGCCCGGCTGGCCGCCACCGTCGGGGCCGGGCGCGTGGTGTTCGGCTCCGACGCCTGCTTCCTGGACCTGAGGACCGGGTACGGCCGTGTCGCCCTCGCCCCGCTCACCGACGCCGACCGGGCGCTCGTCCAGGGCGGCAACCTGGCCCGCCTCCTCGGCCCCCGCCTCGCCTGACTCCCGTACCGGAAGGGAACTCCCGTGACCCTCGCCCTGCACGGCGGCCCGCCCGTCCGCACCGCCCCGTGGCCGTCCTGGCCGCCTCCCCTCGACGACGCCCAGCGCGCGCTGGTCGGCAAGGTCCTCGACAGCGGCCGGTGGGGGGCCACCCAGGGCGGCGGCGTCGCCGACGACCTGGCCGCCGCCTTCGCCCGCAGATCGGCGGTCCCGTACGGGGTGGCCGTGGGCAACGCCACGCTCGGCCTGTTCGCCGCGCTCCGCGGCCTGGGGGTGGGGCCGGGCGACGAGGTGATCGTGCCCGCCTACACCTTCGTCGCCTCGGCCACCTCCGTGCTGCTCGCCGGAGCCGTCCCCGTGATCGCCGACGTGGACCCGGCCGACCTGCACCTGTCACCCGACGCCGTACGGGCCGCCCTGACCGACAGGACCGCGGCCGTCATGCCCGTCCACCTGGCCGGCAGCCCCGCCGACATGGACCCCCTGAACGCCCTGGCGGCCCGGCACGGCCTGGCCGTCGTCGAGGACGCCGCGCAGGCCCACGGCGCCGAGTACCGCGGCCGGCCGGTCGGCGGCCTAGGCCACGCGGGCGTCTACAGCTTCCAGGCGAGCAAGGCGATGACCGCCGGCGAGGGCGGCCTGATCGTCTGCCCGGACGAGGCGGCGTACGAGGCGATCTGGTCGGTCTGCAACCTCGGCCGCAGGCCCGGCGGCCAGTGGTACGGCCACCCGTCCGTCGGCTGGAACCTGCGGCTCACCGACCTGCAGGCCGCGCTGCTGCTGCCCTGGCTGGACCGGCTGGACGACGAGATCGCCCGCCGCGACGCCTTCTGCGCGGCCCTCGAACGCGAGCTGGACCGCCTCCCGGCGGACGGCCCGGCCCGGCCGGTGACCGTGGCGCCGCGGCCGCCCGGCACCACCCGCGACTCCCGGCACCTGCTCATGCTCCGCGTCGACGCCGCGGTCGACCGTGACTTCCTGCTCGCCGCCATGGCCGCCGAAGGGGTGCCGCTCGACGCCGGCTACCCTCCGCTGGGCACGATGGAGGCCCTGACCCGGGCCGGGGCCCGCGCCGAGCCGTCCCCGGCCGCGACGGCGGCCGCCGGGAACGTGGTGTGGGTGCGCCAGGCGATGCTCATGGACGACCCGGCCCGCGCCGCGGACGTCGCGGAGGCGTTCGCCAAGGTCCTCGCGGCTTCCCCGCCCCGGCCGTGAACCGCCCGGACACCCCTGGCCAGGGTGTCCGGCATCGGGCGCAAGGTGCCGCGTGACGGGTCCACGGCGAGCACCGGCACGGGGTCCCTCACGGCCGGGGGAGAGCGAGCCGGAACAGCCGCTCGTTGACCTTGTAGTAGAGGTTGCCGAACCCGTCGGCCGTGAGCCCTTCCATCCCGGAGTCCGTCAGCAGCACGGTCATGGCCTTCGTCGACTTCTCGATCGAGAAGATCTGGTCGCCGAACGTCCCGTACACGTGGTCCGGATCCTGGGCCACGGTCAGCAGCCTCCCGTCACGCCAGGCCCGGCTGGACTGGGCGGCGTAGTCGGGGTCGGGGAACAGCCGTTTCGCCGTGATCGCCGTGGGCCGCGCCGGGTCGAGCGTGAACAGCGAGCCGCCCGCCAGGCCCCACAGCTCGCCGTCCACCTCGGCCAGGGCCGTGACCGCCTTGGGCGCCGTCAGCGGGAGCGGATACGTGCGCACGGCGCTGGTGGCGGGGTCGAAGGAGAACAGCGTGGCCGACGCCCCCGGCGCGTAGACCGGGTCCACGCCCAGGGCGCCGCGCGTGGAGGTGCCGCCGAACAGTTTCCCTCCCGCGTAGGCCAGCGAGACGACGGACTGGTCCGGCACCACGCAGACGGTCCGCCCGGCCGTGCCCTCCTTCCAGACGGTGAGGGCGCCACTGCGCTTGCCGTACTTCGGGACCGTGCCCATGTAGACGGTCCCGTCCGGCCCGCCGGCCAGCGCGTACGGCCGGTCCTGGGGCGGCGGGCCCTTGCCCGGCTCGCAGTCGTCGGCCTTGTCGCCCGCCTCGCCGCCGGTGTACCGGAGCGTGGGCGGCCAGGGGCCCGCCGGGTCGTAGCTGTAGAGCTTGGCCGACGGGTAGGCGCCGACGTAGAGCAGCCCGTCGTGGGCGATCATGCTGTCGGTCTGGCTGAGCCCGTTGAGGGTCCGTCTGTCCGGCCGGCTCTCGTCGCCGTCGCCCCGCATCGGGTCGTAGACGCCGGTGCCGCCCGTCAGGTAGCCGCCGGTGTAGATCCTGCCGTCGGGTCCCGCGCCGAGCGCGTTGATCGCGGCGGGCAGCACGGGGGCGCCGGAGACGACCCTGCTGCTCCAGCGGCCCGTCGCGGGGTCGTACGTGAAGATCCTCGTCCCGTCCGAGGCCGCGCCGAGGCCGACCAGCGTGCCGCCGGACCAGGTGTAGCCGGTGACGTCGAGGCCGGGGCGTACGGAGGTCGCCTGGACGGAACCGGTGGCCACGTCGTAGGAGTGCAGCAGGCCGTCCCGGACGAACCACACCTTGCCGTCGCGGGCCGGCGAGTGGTGCAGGTCCACGTCGGTGATCGCGGCGTCGGTGGCGGCGGTGTACGAGCCGTCGGCCTGGCGGGTGACCCGCAGGACGAGCAGGGTGCGGTCGATCCAGGCGAACAGCCGGCCGCCCGTCCAGGTGAGCCCGCCCACCATGGAGTTGTGCGCGTAGGCGGCCGGCAGGAGGTCGTCCACCCGCCCCGTGACGTTGTCGAACCTGACCAGCCCGGCGTTCGTGCCGGTGCCCAGGTACGTGGCGTCGGCGGCCGGGTCGTGGGCGAGGCTGCGCACGTACTGGGCGCCCGCCACGACCGGCACGCTCCCCATCGTGGTGAACGCGCCGCCGTCGTACATGAAGTAACGGCCGTCGTTGTAGGTGCCGCCGTACACCCTCCCGTCCGCGCCCGGCTCCAGGTCCCAGATGAACGCGTACCCGCCCTCCGCCCGGCCGAGGTCGGTGACCGCGGACTGGCCGGGGACGTACCGGTAGAGCTTGGCGCTGGGATAGGTGCCGAGGTAGACGCTGCCGTCGGTGGCCGTGGCCGCCGCCCAGCCGCCGACGGTCGGCGTGGCCGCGGAGTCGGGAATGGTGATCTTCCGGGTCACCTGCCCGGTGGCCAGGTCCACCACGGCGAGCTGCGGGTTGACGTCGGCGGTGCCGGTGTAGACGGCGTAGGCGCTGCCGCCCGCGAACGTGGTGGCGTTCGGCACGCTGCTCTCGATCTGCACCCCCAGATCGGTCACCTTCGAGGTGATCAGCACCTCGTCCCAGTAGGCGGTGCCCACGTCGGCCACGCCCGAGTAGACGAGCGCCGAGACGGTGGCCGTGCCGTCGGGCGCGACGCCCGAGGTCGTGACGCGGTTCCACCGCCGGCCCGTCGCCGAGGCGTTGCCGCCGCCGGCGAGGAGACGGCCGGAGGCGTCCCTGAAGCGCAGGTACAGGTACGCTGTGCCGCTGTCGGCCCAGACCTGGGCGTTCAGGGTGTAGCGGGTTCCCGCCGTGGCGGGCAGGCCGGGCATGCTCTCCCGGCCGTAGGCGGCGCCGGGGTCGGCGTCGGTGACGCGCGCCGTGGTCCGTCCCTCCCAGGTGACGGCGTCGACGCCGCCCTGGCTGTGCGAGCCGCTCCAGCCGGCCAGCCCGTCGTCGAACCCTCCGTTGACGATCTGCAGGTCGGCCGCGGCCGCCGGCGTGAACGGCGTCGCGAGGAGCGCCGCCAGGAGCGCCGTGGCCGCCGCTGCGCGCAGGGCGCGCCTCACGCGCCTCCGCCTTCCGTGCGGGTGAACGGGCGTCGAGCGTGCTGCCGGACCGGCTGCGCCAAGGGGCCCTCCAGGGAATGCCGCACAGCACCACCTCCGCGGGTGTTCGTTCGTGCGCGATTACGGGCCCGACCGTAACTTTGCGATCGGGATCCGTCAATGGTGCGCTTCCCGGCGGGGCGGAGGCGGCGACTGTGTCCGTGCGAGGCGCGTCATTCGTACGGCAGGATCGTTCCCCTTCGTCGCTGCTTGCCAGATCCTCGACCCGCCCCGAACCCCCGGAAGGTGCGGTGCGGGCCTGGACCGGCGGACATCCCGCGTCCTACTCCTTGACCGACAGCCGCTGGACGTCGGTGTCGTCGAGCTTGACCGAGTTCTCCGGCATGGCCGAGTAGGTGCCCGCCGAGGTGACGACGTACTTGGCCTGCTCCGGGTTGAGCAGCGAGGCCGGCGAGTCGGGATAGGTCTCCAGGAACAGCATGTAGGTGACGCCCGACTTCAACGGCGTCGTGTCCGCCTCCTCGTAGGTCACGCCGTCGAGGGTGCCACCCAGCTCCTTCACCTGGATGACCTGGCCGACCCGGGCGAGCCCCTTGTGCACCTTGAGGATCTCGACCGAACTGACCGTCATGACGGTGGGCGGACCCGCGGGCGGGGTCGCACCGTCGGGCGTGGCTCCGGCGTTCGGGTTCAGCTGAGGGTCGGTCTCGGTGGCGTCGTCCTCGGGTTCGGCCTCGGTCATGACGCGTTTGAGCCCGGTCAGCCGGCCCTCGATCACCAGCTTCGATCCGGCGAACAGCGCGTCCGCGCTGTCGTAGGCCGGGTAGTCGGCCTCGTAGAGGACCGTCGTGTCCTCCGCCGAGCACGCGGACAGGAACAGCGCGGCCAGGGCGACCACGCCGAGCCGCCGTATTGCAGCCTTCATCGGCTTCGACTCCGTTCTTCTCGTGAATATCGTCGATCGAAGCCGATCAGTAATAGGCGTTGACGTCCGAGACGTCGTGCGCCTGCGGTTTGGTCATCGAGTCGCGGTTTCTGCTTCTGTTCATGATGGAGGTGGTGCTGTTGTGCGCCAGGTTCAGCGCGTGGCCGAACTCGTGGACGAGGACGCCCGTCACGTAGTTGGAGAAGTTGTTCGCGTCCCGGTTGATGGTGCGCACATTCAGTTTGATGTACAGGCAGCTGTCGCCGCACCTGGTGTAATGCCCGTACCAGGTGTTCCGGTACGACTTCACGGTGATCGTGGAGCCGGAGTACCGGTTCTTGTACAGGTCGGCCGGGGAGGACGTGGCGTTCCAGTTGGCCAGCGCCTTGTTCATCGGCTTCTGCCAGGTGTTGTTGTAGTTGTAGGGGTAGATGCCGATGCGGGCGATGAGCTGGCCGGTCCCGTTCCAGTGCGCGTACGCGGGGGTCGCCCCCACGCTCACGCAGAGGACCCCGGTGAGAGCCACGGCCAGCAGTCGCGATGCTTTCCCTTTCGCGCTCCTGGCGCGCATGTCGGACGATGCCATGTAGCCACTTCGATTCTTTTCGGGCAGCGCGGAACAGCATGACGGACGGAGTGGTGCGGCGGCCCGCGGCCGTGCTCGCACAAGCGGCCGGCGCGGTACGGAGATCACCTTGGCGAAAACACCGTGACGATGAACCGCGTTACGTCGGCGGAAAGCGCTTCAACGCTGCGACGTTACTCGACGCGCCGTTATACGCACAAGATCAACGCAGAGTTCCGGAAACCACTGTCTGCGTGATGCCGGCCGTGGTGACCACCGCGCCGGACAGCCGGTCGTCCGGGTACGGGCGACGCGTGGATCTTCCTGGTGGCCACGGTGGCGTCAGTCGAGGCCGAGGTCGCGGCGGACGGCGGCGTAGCGGCGGCCCGGGGTGAGGGACGCGGCGGACCAGGGCAGGATCGCGGGCACGCGTCCGCCCGCGTCGTTCAGCAGCTGCTGGGCCCTGGTGTGCTGCCCGCCGTGGTAGAAGGCGGCGCCGAACAGGTGCATGGCCTCCACGGCGCGGGGATGCGGCCGGGCGCCGTCCTGCCACTTGTCCGCCGCGTGGGCCAGCTCTCGCACCACCTCCTGGCGGCGGAAGCGGGTTTGGAGAATGTCCTCCCCGGAGCCCGGCGACTCCCGGATCCCGTCCCAGGCGATCTCGAAGTGGGCCAGCGCCAGGATTGCCGTGACCGCGTCGCCCGGTGCCGCCGCCTGCGCCGTGCCGCGCGCGAAGCCCAGCAGCTCCGCGTCCGAGCCGTACCACTTCGGGCAGAGCACCTGGGCGCGCCCGTGGTGGGCCGTGTACAGCCGCGGGTCGCGGGCGGTCAGTTCCTCCCACAGGTGGTCCAGCCGCGCTCTGCCCACCTGCATCCCGATCCCGTGCCACTGGAGCCGGTCCCAGGGGACGGGGTCATCCGGCAGCGCCTCGGCGGCGCGCTCCAGCGGGGTGGCGGCCGCGTCCAGGACGTCCCAGAAGCGCGTGAAACGCTCAGCGCCCACGTAGTCGGCGGTGGAGCCGCCCCGGATGCTCCAGGCGGGTCGTCCCATGCCCTCCCGATCTTCATGCCGGAGGTCTTGTCGAGCGCGGACGCGACCGCGATGATCACTTTCGCCAGGAGCACCGATGATCGATATCGTGGACCGCAGCCGGCGCGCAATCGCATATCGGGCCTTTCCCACGGCCGGTACGCCCGCCGCGCTCCGGTCACGTGTCTGGGGCTCCAGGAGTGCGGGGAGCACCTCGTGACCGTCCCTGTGATGCCGCAAGACCGGGGAATCCGCGACGACGGCGAGGTCAGAGCCGCACCACAGGGCGCGCACGCGAGCACGGCCATCCGGCCCTCCCACGCCACGACGTCCCGATCACCCTGGCCGGCAGGATGATCCGGCGCTTTTCCGGTGGAGATCGGATATCGTCGCTCGCGCACGTCGGCATAGTCCGTGGACGATCGGGAGACTCCATGCGCGCGGTCCGTTCCATCGCGGCAGCGGCCCTCACCCTCCTTCTCACCTGCGCGGCCGCCCCCTGGCCGGCCGCCGCCTCCACGGCTGCCCTGCCGGGCGGCAAGGCGACCTATGTCGTCTCGCAAGGACACCTGGAGGCCGGCTCCAGCCAGAACTGGGTACGACTCGGCAGCTACCGCTTCGCCCCCGACGGCACGGTGACCGCGGCCCTGTACC
This sequence comes from Nonomuraea sp. NPDC005501, assembly GCF_040605905.1. NCBI lineage: Bacteria > Bacillati > Actinomycetota > Actinomycetes > Streptosporangiales > Streptosporangiaceae > Nonomuraea > Nonomuraea sp. NPDC005501. The sequence goes on from NZ_JBEXDT010000076.1 coordinate 29,024, forward strand.
TGTGGTGGCAGCGCCATCCCGAGGCCAGGCAGCGCACCGGCACCACCCCCGACTCCGGCTGCACCACCAAGGCCGGCGGTGTCCAGTCGCGCCCCCGTACCTGCGAGGTGCTCACCGCCGGAGGCTTCACCGGCGCCCCCGACGAGAACCGCACCGGCACGTACACCTTGTCCGGTGACGTGGTGAGCATCCGGTGGAACATCGCGCAGACGTGGACAGAGCAGTGGTCCGTGCGGCCCTCCCCGGACGGCACGCTCGCTCGTCTGGACCTGAAGCACAGCACGCTGGCCACCCACGGTTACGGGTACGGCAGCAACGCGGCCCTCGGCACCCGGCGCGCGATGAGCTCGGTGAAGGCGTTCCCCGGTGCGCTCAGGCAGGATCTGGCGAGCTCGGCGGGCGGCAAGATCGTCACCTCCAGCGGTCAGAAGTTCGCCCATGCCTCCTTCCGCACCTGCGCGAGCACCACCTGGTGCCTGACCTACCTGCAGCCGTCGTCCACGGGCGCCTGCCAGAAGTCGGGCGGCTGCCCCAACTACGGGGGCGGGACGAAGGCGAACGTCAGCTCCATCCAGTACTACCTCACCAAGATCTCCAACTCCGATCGCCGTGACACGTTGTGGCACTGGTGCACCTGTCTGGCGATGGAGCGCGGCGAGTTCTGCTACACCGGCAACTCCCACGTCAAACCGCTCATGCAGATCATCGACGACAAGGGCGCCTTCCGCGGGTGGGTCGGCGCCGAAGCGTCCTTCTCACCCAGCTCCAGGGCCGCGGACATGCTGGCGGTGTTCCGCATCACCGACTTCCGCTGACCCAGCAGAAGCCGTCCCGGCGGCCGTCGTGCCGGAGCACGTGGGGCGATCATCCTCGCACGATGCGCCCCACGAGCATCGAGCGGCCGAGCAGGTCCGGCGTGAACGGTACCCCGGTCACCTTGGCCGCCAGGGCGAAGCCTCTGGGCACGGCGGTGCCGTGGTTGTCATCCCAGGCGGCGTCCCAAGCGGCCTCGCCCTCCGGCTGGCCCAGCCCCATGCCCAGCTCCCGCATGAAGCCGTTGAGCCGGTCGGGGTCGGAGCCGTAACGATCGTACGGGTGCCGCAGCCGGTAGCCGGTGACGATCGTGCCGTCGATCGCGTACTCGAAGCTGTGCTCGGCGGCGTAGTCGTGCCGGGTGACCGCCACCACCTCACAGCCCAGCGACAGCTCCGTCAGCACCTCGTGGAGCGTGACCATCCAGCCGGCGGGCTCGATGGCCACGCACCACTCGCCGGCCTGGAAGACGCCCACGTGGCCACCGCCGTCGCCGCCTCCCGTCTCGTTGACGAACTCGTACGACTTGTCGTCGAGCCCGTCGAAGTCCGACTCATCGCCGGAGTCCTCGCCGCGGCTGAAGCGGCGCATCACCTCCGCCGGGTCGAGCCCGCGGAAGAAGGCCACGCTGAAGATCACCCCCAGCGGGCCGCCACCGTCGTTCTCGGACACGTTGAGCCACTGGAACGGGGCCAAGGGAGCGCTTGCCGTCATGCGCGCCATGCTGGCAGGCCGTACCGACAATCAGCCGAGACCGAGACCGAGACGGCGGCGCGGGGCTGTCAGGTGTGCGGGCAGGTGTCGCGGTACTCCTCGTCCGGCCATGAGGCCCGCCCCGCGAACCCGTCTCCGGCCGTTTCCAGATCACGGTCTTGTCCAGAATGGCGGCCACCTCATCGGCTCTGAACAGGAACCCCACGTGTGACGTGTCCATGGTGTGCGGGTCGTACGGGTTGCCGGGCGTCAGGGCGTCCGCTTCGGCGATCAGCCTGTCCTGCATGGCCACCGGGAGCGTCCGGTCGCCGGACAGCCGGATGTAGGTGCGGGGGATCGTGCCCCAGGTGTCGGCGTCGACGCGGGCGTCGGCCGTCATCACCGCGATGGATTCGTCCGGCTGCAGGATGTTGAGGAAGGCCCGGAACTGCTCGTCGCTGACGTCCGCCAGGGTCGCGGCCTTGAGCGCGTCGAGCAGTTCCACGTCCGCGGTGCGGTAGTTGGCCCGGCCGACACCGAGCTGAGCGGGGTCGCCGACGTTGAACGCGTACAGCGGGCCCAGCAGGTTGTCGGCGAACTCCGGCTCCTGCATGTACTCGATCGGGTTGGCGCGCTGCACGCACGACCAGGCGGAGATGTAGACGAGCCGATCCACCAGTCCGGGGATGGCGTTGCCCACGCCGGTGATGGTCAGGCCGCGAGGCTGGCCGCCACCAGCACCACGGGCCCGTGCTCGGCCACACGGCGGACCACGTCGACGACCATGTCGACGTTGTCCTGCAGAGTGACCCCGGCCAGCGTCGACGGCTCGACCGCCCACGTGTCGAGGTCCTGGGGTGCCTGGTAGGCGAGCGGGTACTGGGCGTCGAGGCCATGGCCCGGCAGATCGACGGCCAAGCTGCGGTGGCCGAGCAACGCCAGCTCGCGCTGAACGGGAGCCCACATGAAGGAACTGGAGCCGGAGCCGTGGACCAGCACGAATGTGGGCGACGACGAGGGGTTGGAGGCGGGTCGCATGAAGAACAGTCCGTTTCGGTGGAAGGCATGGCGAACATGCCTTGCGTTTTCGGAGGCGGCGTACGGCTGCCGGGTGAGAACGCGGCGGGGCGAGCCGTGAGGTGAAGCGGCGGTCGGCCGCCGCTTCAGCTGCTGCGAAGACGGATGAACTTCTGGATCACGCCTGACACCGTATCAGGGTCAGTCGCGCACGCCCGCCATCACGCGCGATAACCCGTCGTCAAGGCCGGGGTCGGCCACCTATGGTGCAGCCCATGGCAAACACCTCCATGACGGGCCGGTGCGACTGCGGTGCGACGGCCGGCCCCCTGGGCATGTGCGTGGACTACTACCACGGGATCCTGGCCGAGGAGCAGTCGGATCCGCAGATGTACAGGTGGCACGCGCCCGTGGTCGTGACGTATCTCCTGCAGCATCCTTCCAGAGCTCACGAGAAGTACCTCGACGACCAGTTCCGCCAGTTGCAGCTCTACGTGGATCAGGGGCTTGACGCGCTGCTCCGGCTGGCGGCTCATCAGGTGGCACGCAACAACCACCGGGCACGGCTGGGCTACGACATGGCGCCGTTGGCGGCCTATGCACCGCTCCCGGCCGGCGAACCTCCCGGCCGCTTCGGCGCCTCGTTCAGCGGGTTGCCGTTCAGGGACGGCAGCTTCGTGTGTGACGGCCATCTGGCGTACGGGGATCGCATCAAAGCCATCGCCGAAGCGACGGTGGAGTCCTGGAGATCCGTTTGAAAGGTCGGCGTTCCCCAGCGCTCGGCCGCGCGCGGGAAGTCCTCGGGTGATGACCCGGCAGCGGCCGGCCGCGCCCCGGCACCGCGCAGCACAGTGAGCGCGTCGACGTACGCGGGCGCCACCACGGGCGACCCAGCCGCTCCGGCGTACCGTCGTGCCTGTCCGCACGGCGACGCAGCAGGACGCGTCGTACGACGTGCGGCAGAAAGACGTACTGGGACAGAACGGAGATCGACGTGTTCACGGGACTTGCCGCCGACCGGGACGAGCTGCCCGCCCTGCTGGAGAGCGTCCGGCGGCACGCCGAGGCGCTGCTGGGCGCCCTCGACGAGCGGGAGGTCGTCCCCGCGGCACCCGCCACCCCCGGCGCGGTGGCGCTGCCCGCGCGCGGGGTGGGGACGCGGGCGGCGCTGGAGGAGTTCGCCCGGCGCTGGGAGCCCGGCCTGTCGAGCAGCGCGGGGCCGCGCTACCTCGGGTTCGTGACGGGCGGCGTGACCCCCGCGGCGCTGGCCGGTGACTGGCTGACCGCCACGTGGGACCAGAACTCCAACTCCTCCCTGGACGGCACCGGCCAGGCTCTCGAACGTGAGACCCTCGGCTGGCTGCGGGAGCTGTTCGGGCTGTCCGGCGCGCACCACGGCACGTTCGTCAGCGGCGCCACCATGTCGAACGCCGTCGGCCTGGCCATCGCCCGGGAGTGGCTGGGGGAGCGGCGCGGCGTGTCACCCGCCGAGGAGGGGGCGGCCGCCCTGGGGCCGGTGCGGGTGCTGTCCGGCAGCCCGCACTCCAGCGTCGCCAAGGGACTGTCCATGCTGGGGCTGGGCCGGCGGGCGCTGGTGCGGGTGCCGGTGCTGCCCGGCCGGGAGGCGGTGGACCCGGCCGCGCTCGAGGCGGCGCTGCGGGAGATCGACGGGCCGTGCGTCGTGGTGGCCAACGCGGGAACGGTCAACACCGTCGACTTCGACGACCTGCGCGCCGTCGCCGCGCTCCGTGAGCGGTACGGTTTCTGGCTGCACGTGGACGCCGCGTTCGGGGGCTTCGCCGCCCTGTCGCCGGAGCACGCGCACCTGGTGGACGGGCTGGACCTGGCCGATTCCGTCTGCGTGGACCTGCACAAGTGGCTGAACGTCCCCTATGACAGCGCCGTGCAGTTCACCCGCCGCCGCGACCTGCAGGCGGCCGTGTTCCAGAACGCGGCCGCCTACCTGGGGCCGCTCGGCGACACGCCGGACACGGTGCATCTCACCCCGGAGAACTCCCACCGCCTGCGCGCCCTGGCCGCCTGGTTCACGCTCAACGCCTACGGCAGGGACGGCCATCGCGAGATCGTCGAGCGCTGCGTCGCCTGCGCCCGCGCCCTCGGCGAGGCCGTCGGCGACCTGCCCGGCCTGCGCCTGCTGGCGCCCGTCCGGCTGAACGTCGTCTGCTTCACCCTGGCCGCCGACCCCACCGCCGAGCGGCTCGCGGACCTGGCCGGGCGGCTGGCGCGCGACGTCTTCGTCACGCCCACCGTGTACGACGGGGTGCCGGCGCTGCGGGCCGCGTTCAGCAACTGGCGTACGACGGACGCCGACGTGCGCCGGATCGTCACCGCGTTGGAGGAGGCGCTGCGCTGACCCGGGCGCTCGGCCACCCCGTCACCGCCGGACGCTCGGTGACCCCGTCACCGCCGGGCGGCGGTCGCGAACAAGGCCTCCGCCTCGGCGACCGCCCGCGTGAGGGCTCCGGGCTCCGGTCGCAGCCCGGCCACGATCGCGTCGACGCCGCGCAGGCCGGCCCTCAGCAGGAGCCGCTTCTCGTTGGTGACCCACTCGCCGCGCTCGGCCAGCACCGCGTGCGCCTCCTGCATGGCGGCGGTGGCCAGCGCGCCCGCCACCTCGGTGACCTGGCCACGCGGCGCGTACGCGGCTTCGGCGTACCGGAGTGTCATGGCCGCCCGTCCCCGCCACACCGGCGGTGCCGCCTCGCGCAGCGCCCGCGGATGGTCCGGACGCGGCAGTGTGCCGCGCAGGACCCGGTTGACGGCGAGTTCGGCGACCACCAGGTAGCTGGGGATGCCCGCGAGGTGGAACATCAGCGGCTCCCAGTGGAAGCGGCCCTGCCGGGCCTCGGCGAGTTCGTGCTCGACGACGTCGAGGTCCCGGTAGTGGACGTCGACACGGCGACCCTCGATCGTGAGCCAGGCGCCGCCGTTGAAGACGCCGCCGCCCCAGCCGCCGATCTCGGAGACCTCGCCGTCCCAGCCGACGGCGCGCAGGCCGGCCGGGTCGAACCCGCCCCGGTAGTAGACGGCCAGGTCCCAGTCGCTGTCGGGGGTGTGGGTGCCTTCGGCGCGCGAGCCGCCGAGGGACACGGCGCGTACGGCGGGCAGGTCGGCGAGCCGGTCGGCGACGTGGTCGAGAAACGTGTCATCGGTCATGGGAATCCGATCGTGGCAAGGGGACGGCGGGGGTCACTCCCAGGTGGCGGACTCCGGGTGGACGCCGTGGGCCTCGGCGTTCGCGAAGATCACGTCGCGCAGCCAGACGGCCAGGCCGGGCGTGAGCGCGTCGTAGAACGCGGTGAACCCGGGATCGCCGGTGTACTTCCGCCCCAGGCACACGTGCATCGCGTGGCTGCAGTCGAAGTACCGCGCGATCGAGGCGCGGTGCCGCTCCGCGAGGGCGTTGGCCTCGCCGGACCCGGGTGCGACGCCGGCGCGGGCGGCGGCGGCGAGGTCGGCGTTCAGGGCGTCGACCGAGGCGGCGACCTCCTTCCAGTCCTCCGGAGTCAGCGCGGCGGCCCGCTCGGCGTACTGGGCCCACTGCGCGGTGTCACCCCAGCGGGCCTCGGCCTCCTCGGCCCAGCCGGGCTGCCAGTCGTCGCCGAAGATCTCGACCTGCTGTTGCGGAGTCAGCCGGATCCCGGTGCTCGACGCCCCGATCATGCGGTCGACCGCGCCGAGCATCTGCTGCAGGCGGGAGATGCGCTCCACGAGCTGTGACCGTTGCCGGCGCAGGTGGTCGCGCGCGTCGGCCTCCGGGTCGTCGAGGATCCGGCCGATCTCGGCGAGGGGGAACCCCAGCTCCCGGTAGACCAGGACCCGGTGGATCCGGGCGACGTCGTCGTCCGAGTACACCCGGTACCCCGACCAGGTGCGCCCGCTGGGACACACCAGGCCGATGGCGTCCCAGTGGTGCAGGGTCTTCACGCTGACGCCGACGAGCGCGGCCGTCCGGCCGACGGTGAGGCCGCCGGGGTCGGCCCATTCCTGCCGCTGGGCATCAGTGGTCATCGGCTCAGTATCGCGCCTCCCGCCACCCGGTGGTTCCGGCCGCCCCGTCCCCACGCTGGAGCGCTGCTCCTCCGCCACCGGCCGGCGGCGGAGGAGCCCGGCCGGTGAAGCGTCACGGGTAGTACGTGACGAGCATTTGCTTGATCTTGGCGATGGCGTCGTCGAAGGGCACGGGCTGCGGGTCCCCGTGCCGGTAGTCGAGGAGCCGGAGGGCGTACACGGCGGCGCCCCGGCGGACCGCGGCGACGCAGAAGTGCTGCGTCGCCGGGTGGGGATTGAGGCCGGAGGTGATGCGCATGACGTCCACGCCGTCCGCCTCGCCCACCTTGGTGACCTCGGTCACGAACGAGCCCGTCTCGGCCGGCGGGCTGCGGTCGACGCAGGTGGCCAGGTCGGCCCGCCACTGCCGCTCGAAGGCCGCCTGCTCCGCGCTCGCGGTTGATTGTGATCGAAGCGCCACCGGGACCGCGGGCTCCGCCGTCAGTCGCCCGGTGTCCTCGCCCCGGTCAGGGCCATGAACTCCTGGCGGGAGCGGGGATCGTCGCGCAGGGTCCCGACCAGGCGCGAGGTGACGGTGCGCGAGCCGACGGCCTGGACGCCCCGCAGGGACATGCACAGGTGCTCGGCTTCGAGGATCACGCCGACGCCCTTGGGCCGCAGGCTCTGGTCGAGGAAGTCGGCGATCTGGACGGTGAGGCGTTCCTGGACCTGCAGGTCGCCGGAGAAGTGCTGGACCACGCGGGCGAGCTTGGACAGGCCCACGATGCGGTCGCCGGGCAGGTAGCCGACATGGGCCAGGCCGGAGAAGGGCAGCAGGTGGTGCTCGCACAGGGACGAGAACGGGATGCGGGTGACCAGCACCAGCTCGTCGTAGTGCTCGTCGTTGGGGAACGTCGTGAGCGTGAACGGGGCCGGGGTGAGCATCTGGGCGAAGGCGGTGGCCACGCGCCGCGGGGTGTCGCGCAGATGCGGCGTGTGCGGGTCGCGGCCCATGGCGCGCAGCAGGTCGCCGACCGCCCGTTGCGCCGCCAGGAGGTCGACCTCCGGCGCGTCCCCGGTGGGGTGGTCGAGGGGGGATCGCTCGGTCGTGGTGTCGCTGCCGTCCCAGGCCAGCACGGTCATGGCTCTCCTTGCTCTGCTCGGACGGTGGGAGGTCCGGTGCGCCGGCATTTTCGCCAACGCTCATGCTCAATATTCCGTCCGGCCCTATTTTAGTCAACCATCATTGGCAAAAATGCTCCGGTGGGCTACGGTGGTTGGCATGGGGGCCATGCCGGGAGATCTCGAAGCGCTGGGCCTGCTGTCCGAGCCGCAGCGGGCGCGCATCTACGCGTTCCTGGCCGGCGCCGCCCGTGCGTGCACCCGTCAGGAGATCTGCCAGGCCCTCGACATGGGGCGGACCCTCGCGGCCTTCCACCTGGACAAGCTCGAACAGACCGGCCTCGTCGAGGTGGTCGCCGACGCGGCCGGCACCGGCCGCCGGGGCCGCCCCGCCCAGCGCTACCGGGCCACCGCCCGCGAGCTGAGCGCCTCCGTGCCGCCGCGGCGTTACGAGCTGCTCGCCGAGATCCTGCTGCAGGCGGCGCAGGAGCACCGGCCGCCCGAGTCCTTCGCCCAGGTGGCCACCCGGGTGGCGGTGCGGCGCGGCCGTCAGCTGGCCGCCGGGCACCCCGCTCCGGACACCCTGTGGGAGCTGCTCGGCAGCCTCGGCTACGAGCCCGCCGCCGACGGCGGCACCGTGCTGCTGACCAACTGCCCGTTCCAGCGGATGCGCGCGGTGAACACGGATCTGGTCTGCTCGGTCAACCTCGCGCTGGCCCACGGCTACCTCGACGGCCTGGACGCGACCGGGCAGTTCACCGCCCGGCTGCGGCCCTGCCCCGACAACTGCTGCGTGATCATGGAGCCGGCCGCCTGACATCGGGGCCGCCCGTCGTTCTCAGCCGGTGAACTGGGAGTACAGGACGGCGAGGTCGGCGGAGAGACCCGCTTTGACCTGACGGCTCAGGTCGTCGGCGAGGATCTCGGCGGCGTCGGCCTCGATGCCGTCCAGCGCCTGCTCCGCGACGCTCTGCGCGGCGACCTTGGGAATGTCGATCCCGGCGGTCATGTCGGTGTCGACCATGCCGACGTGCAGCCCGCTGACGTTGATGCCGCGGGGCCGCAGCGCCAGGCGCAGCGCGTTGGTCTGCGACCACAGCGCGGACTTGGACGCGCTGTAGGCCTCCACCCCGGGCATCGTGATCCACGACAGCACCGAGTGGAGGTTGAGGATGTGGCCGCCGCCGTTGCGTTCGAGGATCGGGACGAAGGCGCGGGTGGCGAGCAGCGGCCCGTAGAAGTTGACCTCGAACTCGCGGCGGACGTCGTCGACGGGGGAGTCGAGGAACGTGGCCCCGGACGAGGTCCCGGCGTTGTTGATCAGGATGTTCACGTCCGGAGCCTGGGTGGCGGCGGCGGCCACGGAGGCGGGGTCGGTGACCTCCAGGGCCAACGGGACCGCGTCCGGGTGGGTGACCGTGCGGGGGTCGCGGGCCGTCGCGTAGACCTTCGCGGCGCCGCGCTGGTAGAGCGTCTCCACCAGTGCCTTGCCGATGCCGCGGCTGCCGCCGGTGACGATCGCCACCGAGCCCTTGATGCTGGTCATGAGGTACTCCTCGCTATGGAAACCGATCGGTTTCCTCGCAGCGTAAACCGTTCGGTTTCCAAGGTGCAAACCGGGATGTAGCCTTGGCGCATGACCGATCCGACGCCGGCCCCCACCACCACGCCGTCCCCGGCGGCGGCCACGCCGGCACCTCGCGCCTCCACCCGTGATCGTCTGCTCGACGCCGCGGCGGAGCTCTTCTACCGGGAGGGCGTCGGCGTGGGCATCGAGACGCTGTGCCGTACGGCGGGGGTGTCGAAGCGCTCGATGTACCAGCTGTTCGCCGGCAAGGACGAAGTGGTGGCGGCGAGCCTCGAGCGCGCCGCGCCCGCCTACGAGGCCTACCTGCTGCCCCCCGCCGCCGACGGCCGGCCGCCGCGCGCGCGGATCATGCACGTGTTCGAACGCCTGGAGGAGGCCGCGGCGGCACCGGACTTCCGGGGCTGCCCGCTCGTGTCGGCGGCGGTGGAGGTCAAGTCGCCGGAGCACCCGGCCAGCGTGGTGGCCCGCCGGCGCAAGGACGCGCTCACCGCGTTCTTCCAGCAGGAGGCCGAGCGCGGCGGAGCGGAGGACCCCGCCTTGCTGGCCCGGCAGCTGACCGTCGTGTTCGACGGGTCGAGCGCGCGGGCGGTCGTGCAGGCGTGCGGCCTCGACGGCCTCGCCGTCGCGACGGCGGGCGCCCTGCTGGACGGCGCCGGCCTGCCCGCGTGACCGGCCGGCCTGCCGAACTGCGGAGCGGCCGGCGACGCCGCGACGGTGTCAGCCGGGGACGCGCACGATGAGCAGGGCGACGTCGTCGTCGTTGTCCGCCGGGCGGACGCGGTCGAGGAGCGCGTCGCCGAGGGAGGTGACGGGGCGCTGGGCCATCGAGGCGGCGTGCCGCCTCAGCCGGGCCATCCCGTCGTCGATGGAGTGGGTGGGCGACTCGATCAGGCCGTCGGTGTAGAACACCAGGGTGGACCGGGGCGGCAGCTCGATGGTGGCGTCGACCCGGGGAATGCGTATGCCGGTGCCCAGCAGGAGGCCGTGCCCGGACTCCAGGAAGCGGGTGCGCCCGTCCTGCTCCACCAGGAGCGGCGGCGGATGGCCGGCGTTGGTCCAGCGCAGCCGCCATCCGCCGTCCTCCCGCGGCTCCAGCCCGGCGAACACGACGGTGGCCATCGTGGTCTCGGCCATGCGCGCCACCGCCTGGTCGAGCCGGTCCACGATCACGCTCGGCCGGTCCTGCTGGCCGCCCGCGTACGCGCGCAGCATGTTGCAGACCTGCGCCATGCCTGCCGCGGCGTCCAGGTCGTGGCCGACCACGTCGCCGATCACGAGGGCGGTCGCGCCGTCGGGCAGGACGAAGGCGTCGTACCAGTCGCCGCCGACCTGCGAGGCGTGGGGCGCGGGCCGGTAGGACGCGCTCATCTCCAGCCCGGGCACCATCGGCAGCTGCGGCAGCAGGTGGCGCTGCATGGTCTCGGCCACCCGCCGTTGCCGCTCGTACAGGCGCGCGTTGTCCAGCGCGAGCCCCGCCCGGCGGGCGATGTCCTCGACCAGCAGGAGGTCGGCGGTGGTGAACGCCCCGGGCCGATCGGAGCGCCCCAGCGTCAGGGCCCCGACGACCTCCCGCACGCCGCGGATCGGCGCGATGCACGCGGAGTGCATGCCGGTCGCCTGGAACAGCTCCTGCTGGGCGACCGCGATGCCGGAGTCGGGAGGCCCCTGGTAGGTCTCCGGGCCCGCCAGCGTCGCGGTGACTCCGCGCAATGCCCGCGACAGGGGCATGGGGGATTCCTGCGGGACGGGGGGCATCGGCCCCTCCAGGTCCTCATGGTGCACCAGGGCGCCGTCCTCGTAGTGCACCACGGCGGCCCGCGACACCCCGCCCTCCTCGGTGAGCAGGTCCACCACCGTCCAGTCGGCCAGCAGCGGCACGACCAGGCGCATCAGCTGACGCAGGGTCTCTTCCACGTCGAGGCTCGCGGTGAGCGTCGAGGTGGTCTCCGCCAGCAGGGCCAGCCGGTCGAGCTCGGACATCGAGGCCGCGGCGCCGGCCGGCTCCTGCGTGCCGGACGCGGAGGAGGCGGTCTCATGGAAGATCACCAGTGCTCCCCGCGTGCCCTCGCCGAGCCGGCAGGCGGCGACCATCCAGGCGACCGGCATCAGCACGCCGTCCCCGCGCACGAACCACTGCTGCTCTCCCTGCGCGGTGCTGCCGGTGATGAGCGGCCGCCTCATCCTGCACCGGCTCCGCGGCAGGGGCTCACCGTACCTTCCCCGGTGCAGCAGGTCGTGGGCGTCGCGGCCGAGCATCTCCCCGGCGGTGCGGCGCAGCAGGCGTTCGGCCTGAGGCGTGACCTCGATGATGCGGCCCCGGTCGTCCGCCACGTACGCCCCCGCGTCGCAGAGATCCTGCAGCCGCCCCAAACCTCCGTCCGACATGGTCCAGGAGCGCCCGGCATCCTGACCTGACACCTCCATGACCGGGCTCCCTCCGTCATCGCACCTGCTGGCTGATGGTCTCTTCTATCACCCTTTGGGTTGTTCGTGCCTCAGAGTGACCGCGATGACGTCCAGAGGCGCGCCTGGCCGTGCGGGCGTCGACCAGGGAGGTCCCGGCGACGCGTCGTCGAGCGGTAGATTCACCATCGTTGAGCGCGGGCTCAACGATGCGTTGAGTCTCAGGTTGACGATCGGGACGGGTGATGGAGCTCCGGGACATCGAGATCTTTCTGACGCTGGCCGAGGAGCTGCACTTCGGCCGGACGGCCGAGCGGCTGCACATCACCCCGTCCCGGGTCAGCCAGGTGATCAGCAAGCAGGAGAGGCGCATCGGTGCGACGCTGTTCGACCGCACCTCCCGCACGGTCCGCCTCACCCCGCTCGGCGAGCAACTGCTGCATGACGTGGGGTCCGGGTACCGGCAGATCATGGACGGGATCGAGGCCGCCAGGAGCGCCGTCCGCGGCACCGTGGGAACGCTGACCCTGGGCACGATGGGCCCGCTGTCCCTGGAGATCGGCGCCATCCTCGACCTGTTCAAGACCCGCCACCCGGGTGTTCGGCTGCAACACCGCGAAGTCCAGCCGCCCTCCCCGCTCGAACTGCTCCGCTCCGGCGGGGTCGATGTCGCGTTGCTGTGGCTGCCGATCCGCGAGCCCGACCTGACCGTCGGCCCGATCATCCACACCTCTCAGGTGATGCTGATGGTCCCCGCCGGCCACCCGTACGCCGGGTACGACTCCATCTGCCTGGAAGACCTCGCCGATTGCGTCGTGGCGGCGGGCACGTCGATCCCCCCGTACATGGAGGAGACCCTCGCCCCCTTCCACACGCCGGCGGGCCGCCCCATTCGCCACGCTCCCAAGGTGTCCACCTGGCAGGAGGTGCTCTCCGTCGTCTCCTCCGGCGAGGCCGTCGCCGGGGTCGCGGCCGAGGCGGCTCACTACTACCCCTGGCCCAGCCTCGCCTTCGTGCCCATCCGCGACGCCGCCCCCTGCCGATGGGCCCTCGTGTGGCGCACCGCCGGCGAGAGTCCTCTGGTCCGTGCCCTGGCCCAAGCCGCCGCGGACTCGGTCGGGGGAGGCGCTGGAGCGGGTGAGGTGACGGAGTAGGGCCGGCACGGCCGGCGCCGGGACGAGGCTCTCAGGCGGTGGCCGGCCAGCTGCAGGCGTGTTCCAGGCTGTCGTACGGCGGGAACCGGTCGACCAGCTGAGCGACGGTGAGCAGCCGGGCGAGGCTGCCGTGCACACCGATCAGGCGCAGCGCGCCGCCGGCGCTCTCGGCCCGGCGCTGGAGGCCGAGCAGTTCGCGCAGCCCGCTGGAGTCGCAGAAGCCGAGCCCGGCCACGTCCACCACCACCCTGGGCCGTGGAGCCGCCAGCAGCGGCTCCAGAGCCGCGGCGAACCGGCCGAGGGTGTGTCCGTCGAGCTCTCCCACCAGCCGGACCACGTCCACGCCGGAATGTCGTCGCACGCTGATGACCAAGGGGGTGACGATGCCCGCACGCTCCTGCGCCTGTGTCGAATGCCGTTGCCGCATACGACGACATCAGCAGGGATCGACCTCATCGTAGCCCGGCCGGCGGACAAGCACTCGGTCCTGGCATTCCGCTTTTCCGGTTGCCAAGGACGGCCCTGCCGGTGATCATGAACACTCATGACGAAAAAGATCTTCTCCAGCGTCGCCGGCATCGCTCTCGGGGCTGCCGCCCTCATCGGCGGCACCGCCTCCCCCGCGGCCGCGGTGAGCAGCTGTTCCAAGACCGCGAGCTCCGACCACTCGGTGAGCGTCAGGTGCACCAGCGGGCTTGAGACCTACTTCCGGGTCTACGGCTACTTCTGCTCCACCTCGTCCTGCTCGTACGTGCCGGGCAACCTGGTCTACGTGGGCAGTACGAGCAAGGCCACCAGCGGTGCCTACTACAGCGGCAAGTGGTACGTGAAGGGTTGCTACGTGACCAACGGCTGCTGAGCCGCACGGGCGTGGACCGCACCTCCCGGTCCACGCCCCCTACAGGAACCGCTCGACCGTCCGGGCGAACTCCTCGGGGGTGGCGATCGGCACGCCCAGGCTCTCGGCCTTGGCCCGCTTGGAGCCGGCCTTCTCGCCCGCCACCAGCAGCGACAGGTCATCGTCCCGGTGACCACGACCGACCCTCGACGTCGAGCTGGTCGCGTCCCACGGCGTAGCCGATCGAGGCGATCGCGCGGCAGGCGCGGCCGCGCACGCACCGCCACCGCTCCTGGGACCTGTCGATGGCGTCACCGCAGGACGGGCACACCTCGGGGAAGACGATCGGCTGCTCGGCGCCGGTGCGCAGGTGCACGACCGGGGACTCGACGCGGGGATCACGTCGCCGGGCATCGCGGCACACGCCGTGTCCCGCAGTGATCATGTCTCGTTGAGCGGCAGTCAGTTCGGCGCGGCCCGAGGCGCCTCCACGTCGCCGAGGTGCCCGGCCGCGCGGCGAGGCCACAGCACCCACAGGCATGACGCCGGGCGTACCGCCGCCACCAGCGTCCTCGCTGTAGTGCGCAGCTCGTCACCCGAGCGGCGGGAGGCGAGGACGACGTCCGCAATGGCCAACGGCGGCGACTGTGAAAATCGCTGTCCGATCACCGGAGCACGGTGATAGACATTCGGCGTGGAAAAGCATCTTGAGTTCCCTGACCTGCTGCGACTGATCGATGAACGGTCGACCGCCTTCCGCGCCGCGGTCGCCGCCGCGCCCAGTCTCGACGCACAGGTGCCGACCTGCCCGGAGTGGACGCTGTTCGATCTGGTGAAGCATCTGGGTGGGGGCGACCGTTTCTGGGCCGCCATCGTCGGCGCGGGGCCTGCCGACGCTCCCCCGGCCGAGGCCACCGCTGCGCGCGCCGCTCTGGAAGTGCCGCGGGAGCGTGAGGCGCTGCTGGCCTGGCTGGCCACGTCGACGCAGCTTCTGCTGAGCGCCCTGCGCGAGGCAGGACCGGAGAGCGGTTGCTGGACGTGGTGGCCTGCGTCGCAGTCACCGCAAACCTCCGGCGGTGTCGCCCGGCACCGGGCCCAGGAGACCGCGGTGCACACGTACGACGCCCAGCTCGCCGGGGGCACCCCGCGGCCGCTGCCGGTCGAGGTGGCACTCGACGGTGTGGAGGAGTTCCTGTTCACCGTCTGCGCAACGCCGAGTGCCTGGCCGCACAAGCCCACCGCCTTCGACTTCCACGCCGCCGAGGGCCGCTCCTGGCGCCTCACGGTCGACGGCGACGGCGCACGCTCCACCCGCATCCCCGCGCCCACTGCCGCGACCGGCGAGGACTCGGACGCAGTCGGCGCCTCCATCCATGGCACGGCCAGTGAGTTGGTCCTCTACTTGTACGACCGTATCCCGGCCGAATCCTTGCACGTTGACGGAGACGCAGGGCTGCTCGACCTGCTCCGCGCCTGGGAGCCTGAGGAGAAGTAGGACGTAGCGGGGCGGTTGGCCGCGCCTCGAGCCGGGTAGGACCCGACTCTTCGCCAGGTTCGTCAGTCGCGGCATCGGGCTCACATCCGCGAGGTGGCCTCGGCCGAGCGTGGCTGCCTGGGAACGGCACCCTCGGCGCGGCGAGCTGGACGACCTGCGGCTGACGGTTATCGCCGCCGATCTGCTCTCCAGTCCCCGCTTCTACAGCTCCGGCGCCGATCAGAGGAACGCGCCGACGAGGTCGGCGAACTCCTCGGGGCCGACGATCCGCACGTCCAGGCTCTCAGCCTTGGCGCGCTTGGAGCCCGCATTCTCCCCGGCCACCAGCAGGCTGGTCTTCTTCGAGACGCTGGAGGAGGATTTGCCTCCAGCGCGTTCTATCAGCTCGTTCATTTGGTTGCGGGTCAGCGCCTCAAGCGCACCGCTCATTGATCCGGTGACCACCACGGACATCCCCACCAGCGGCAACTCGGACGTGCCACCCACCTCCGAAGTCGTCTGCGCATCGAGGGCGACGTCGGTGCCAGAGACGACGGGTGGCCTCCAGCCGGGCTCGGTCATGGTGACTCCGGCTGCCACCAGCTTGTCGATCAGCGGCGCCAGCTCGACCAGCTCGGCCACCACCACTGGCGCCTTCTCCGGGCCCATGCCTTCGACCGCTTGGATCGCCTCGGCGTCGGCCGCGCGAATGGCGTCCATACTGCCGAAGTGGCGGGCGATGCGGCGGCTCATGGACCGGCCGGTGCCGCGAACGCCGAGCGCGCAGAACACCCTGCTCAGCGGCCGGCTCTTGGCCCGCTCGATGGCGGCCAGGAGGTTGTCGGTGCTGGTCCGGCCCATCCGCTCCAGCGTCAGGAGCTGCTCGCGGGTCAGGAAGAACAGGTCGGCGAAGTCGGCGATCAACCCCGCGTCGAGGAGCTGCTGGATGCGGTTGTCGGCCAGACCCTCGACGTCGAGCTGGTCGCGTCCCGCGGCGTAGCCGATCGAGGCGATCGCGCGGCAGGCGCGGCCGCGCACGCACCGCCACCGCTCCTGGGACCTGTCGATGGCGTCACCGCAGGACGGGCACACCTCGGGGAAGACGATCGGCTGCTCGGCGCCGGTGCGCAGGTGCACGACCGGGGACTCGACGCGGGGGATCACGTCGCCGGCCTTGTAGACGACGACGCTGTCACCGAGCATGAGGCCGCGCCGGGTGATGTCGGCGACGTTGTGCAGGGTGGCGTAGGTGACGACGCTGCCGTCCAGCTCGACCGGCTCCAGCACCGCGCGCGGGGCGATGACGCCGGTGCGGCCGGTGTTCCACTCCACGCCCACCAGCTTGGTGATCTTCTCGACGGCGGGGAGCTTGTAGGCGATCGCCCAGCGGGGCGCCCGCGAGCTGAACCCCGCCTGCCGCTGGTCGCCCGCCAGATCGCACTTGATCACGATGCCGTCGATGCCGAACGGCAGCTCGGCCCGCTCGGCGGCGATGTGCTCCACGCGCGCCTGAACCTCGTCCAGGGTGACGGCGACGATCCCGGCCACGGGCGTGTCGGCGGTGGTCCGCACACCCTGCTCCGCGACCCACGCCATGATCTCGCTGTGCGGCAGCTCACGCAGCCGCGCCGCCTGCTCCGAGTCGTCGCCGGGATCGGGCAGCGCGCCGTAGCCGAAGAACGTGAGCTCGCACGTGTACGGCCGGTCCTGGGCGCGCAGGGTGCCGGCGGCGGCGCTGCGCGGGTTGGCGAACGTGCTGCCGTCGTGCGCCTGACGCTTGGCGCACGCCTGCTCGAACTGCTCGGCATGACCTCGCCGCGCAGCTCCACCGTGACGGCGTCGGCCAGCCGGCCGGGCAGGCCGACGATGGTGCCGATGGCGTGGGACACGTCCTCACCGGCGGTGCCGTCGCCGCGGGTGACGAGCTGGACCAGGCGGCCGCCGCGGTAGCGGGCGGAGATGGCCAGGCCGTCGAGCTTGGGCTCCACGCTCCAGGAGGTCACCCGCCGGCCGAGCCTGCGCTCCAGTGAGGCCGCCCAGTCGGCCAGCTCCTCGGGGCCGAACACGTTGTCCAGGCTCAACATCGGCACCGTGTGGGGCACATCGCCGGTGACCGCGCCGCCGGCCACCTTGCCCGTGGGCGAGGACGGCAGCACGTGCTCGGGATGCTCGCTCTCGTACGCGGCGATGCCGCGCACCAGCTGGTCGTAGGCGTCGTCGTCGAGCGAGGAGTCACCCTGGCCGTAGTAGGCCGCCGCGGCGTCGGTGGCGAGCTGCACGGCCGCGGCGTAGGCGGCCTGGTCGGAGAGCTCGGTGTGGGGGGGAGCGTCGATCATGCGCTCATCGTGCCGGGCGGCTCCGACATTTCTCCGCCGCGCGGCGGGCGGGGCGGGCGAAACCACCGGATCTTCGTTCATCGGCCGGCGCTGCTCCTGACGTTAATTGTCGGTGGTGGTGGTTAACGTGCCCGTATGAGCGACGCGCACCACCCGATCGAGGGCGAGCAGTGGCAACCGGGTGATCTGGTCCTGGACGCCGAGGGCGGCCTGTTCGCCCGCGCCGGCCTGGGCGACGAGGCCGGGGGCCGGCCATGGGGCTGTCCCCGCGACCAGGTGCGGCTCGTCACAGGGGAGACACACGTACCCGAGGGCCGCTTCCCGGAGACCACGCCGGCGCGGCCGCTGACGCTCCTGGCCCGCGACGGCCGGCCCGCACTGCCGGCCGTCCCCGACGACGCCTCCGGCGTGACCGGCACCGCGGCCGCCGACGCC
>NZ_JBEXDT010000077.1:0-46779 GCF_040605905.1 Nonomuraea sp. NPDC005501
CCGTGGCCCGCGGCGCCGACGCCGTCATGTACTTCCAGTGGCGGGCCTCGCTGGGCGGCGCCGCCGCGTCGGTCAGGTCGCCGTGTCCGGGCAGCGCGGGCACGACCGGTGTCCGCAGCGTCTCCACCACATCCTGTACGGCCCGCGCCACCTGCGGGTCCGGGGGCTTGGAGACGAGCACGATCAGCTCGGTGGCCGGGTCCTCGTCCAGCAGCCGCAGCGCCCGTACCGCCGACAGGCCGCCCACCTCGGCCGACAGGTCCCGGCCGCCGACGCCGAGCACGTGGCTGACACCGGTGCCGGCCAGGTCCAGCAGGGACGTCACCTGCTGCGCGCCCGTCCCGGACGCGGCGACCACGCCGACCGGGCCCGGCCGCAGGACGTTCGCGAATCCCAGGCCCACCCCGGCGATCACGGCGGTGCCGCAGTCCGGGCCCATGACGAGCACGCCGCGCTCGGCGGCCAGCCGCTTGAGCAGCACCTCCTGCCGGACGGGAACGCCGTCACTGAAGATCATCACGTCGAGGCCCGCCTCGACGGCGTCCAGGGCCTCCGGCAGCACGTGCTCACCCGGAACCGACACGAGCACCACCCCGGCGGACTCCCGCGCCCGCCCGGCGGCCGAGTGGGTGGTGCGCGGGGACGGCACCTCTCCGTCCCCGCCGTACGAGGAGGCGCCGTACGAGGAGGCGCCGTACGACGAGGCGCCGCGCGAGGAGGACAGGTCCGCCAGGAGGCGGTCGAGCTCCCGCTCCGCCTGCGCCACGTCCCGGCCGCGCAGCGCCACGAGCAGGTCGGACGGCCCGGCGGGGGGAGTGGTGAAGCCGAGGTCGCGGGCCATGGCGAGGTTCAGCTCGGTGGCCATGGCGACCAGGGCGACCTGCATGCCGGGCAGCTCGGCCAGGGCTTTGCTGACCCGCATGAGCGCCACCGAGTCGTGGTAGATCCCGGCGCGGACCACCGCCGCCTCACCGGTTCCCGCCATCACCCGGCACCGCCCGGACCGGCGGCGACGGGAGGGCGCGAGGCCAGGGCGAGGACGGCGTGGACGCCGATCGTGATCCCCTGGGCGAGGTCGGAGCCCGAGGTGTGGCCGAGGGCGTGCAGGCGGCGCACGGCCGGCTCCAGCGGGTGCCGTCCCACCAGCGCCCGCAGCACCGTCATCACCTCCGGGCACGCCTGTCCCCGCGCCGCGCAGTGCAGCAGCGTGGCCGACAGGGGCGTGGTGCGCGTCCGGGCGTCGTACGTGACCGTGGCCGCCAGCCGGTCCGCCAGCCACACCGCCCGGGCGGCGCCCGTGGCAGCGCCGAGGAGCCGCAGCGCCACCAGCAGCCCGGCGAGCACGTCGTCCCCGCTCGGAGTGAGCCCCGGGCCGAGTCCGACGAGCCGCTCGGCGGCCGTCAGCACGTCCGTCAGCCTCCCGCTCGCGCATCCGGACGCCAGCAGCTCCACGGCGTCCTGGCCCGCCGGCGCCGGTTCGCCCGGTGTCAGCCCGGCCGCCGTGTCGCGCAGCCGTGCCGGGTCCGCCTCGCCGAGCGGCGGGGCCGGGTCCCACCAGCGGGACGCGCGCAGGCTCAACCGTCCCAGCAGCACCGCCCCGTCGCCCACCGACGCGTCGTCACCCGCCGTGAGGCGCGGCGGCTCGCCCGCCAGCAGCACCGCGTTGGGCAGCCGGGTCGCGCCGATGCCGAGCACCGCGATGACCGACGGCTCCCGGTCCGTCCTGACCTGAAGGTAGGTCGCGGCCGGGAAGGCGGCGAGGACGCGCGCCGGGCGTCGCGGCGCGTCGAGCAGCGGCCGGACCGCCGAGCTCGCGGCCCCGGTCGCGTGGACGCGCGGTCGTCTCGCGCGGGTACCGATGGTCACCGGACCTCCTCCCCGACCTTGGGCCTTGACGGTAGAACGACCGTTCAATCACGCCGTACGGAGAAATTTGCCAACACTGCGCGGGAAGGTTGGCTCTTCCTGACAGACCGCTTCCGGGTGACAATCACCCCATGGAGCCCCCGGTTCGCCCGGCCAGCACGGGAACGATCACCCATGGCCTGTCCGTCGACGAGGTGCTCGGCGTCTCGACGCTCGCCCAGGCCCGGCTGATCGCGGGGGAGAGCGGCCTCGGACGCATCGTGCAGCGCCTGAACGTCATGGAGGTGCCCGACGTCCTCGCCTGGGTCAAGCCGCACGAGCTGCTGCTCACCACCGGCTACCCGCTGCGCAACACCCCCCAGTCGCTCGGCCGGCTGGTCGCCGACCTCGACGAGCGGGGGCTGTCGGCGCTGGCCATCAAGCTCGGCCGGTACGTGGACGAGCTGCCGGACGAGATGGTGGAGCAGGCGGACCGGCTCGCTTTCCCGCTGATCCTGCTGCCGGACGACGTCGGCTTCGACGACATCCTCAACCAGGTGCTGACCGACATCCTCAACCGGCAGGCGGCCGTGCTGGCGCGGGGCGAGGAGGCGCACCGGGCGCTGGTCCAGGTGGTGCTGGCCGGCGGCGGGCTGGAGGAGGTGACAGAGGGCGTGGCGGGGCTGCTGGACGTGGCCGTGGCCGCCGTGGACGGGACCGGGCGCGTGCTGGCGACGGCGGGGCCGCCGGGCGACGTGACAGTGCTGCGCGAGTCGATCGCCCGCGAGGGCCCCGCCGTCCCGGCCGCCGCTCCCCGGCCGGCCCCACCGCTGAGCAGCGGCGGGCGGGGACGGGACTTCGTGTCGGTGCCCGTCGTCGCCGGCGGCCACCACCACGGCCGGATCGTCGCCCACAGCCCGTCGAGCTCCATCCGCGACAGCGACGTCGGCATCCTGGAGCGCGCCGCCACCGTCGCCGCGCTCGTCGTCACCCGGCAGGAGGCCGTCACCGCCGTCGAGAGCAAGTACCGTGCCGACTTCCTGCGCGACGTCCTCACCGGCCGCGCCGGCTCCGCCGAGCGGGTGACCGCGCGGGCCCGGGCGTTCGGCTGGGAGCTCGAACGGCCGGTCACCGTGCTCGTCGCCGAGCTCGACCCCGACAGCGACGAGCGCACCGCCCAGGACCGCCTGGTCACGAGCTGGACCACGGCGACGCGCCGCCACGACCCGCGCGGCGCCGTCGCCGGCTTCTCGCACGAGGTGGTGGTCGTGCTCGACGCCGCGGTGGACGCCGCCAGGGTGGCCAAGGACGCGGCGTCCGCCTTTTCCGACACGCCTCCGGCCACGTTCTCCACCGGCACGTCGCGGCCGTCGCCGGGCGTCGCGGCGCTGCCCGAGGCGTACACGCAGGCGCTCAAGGCGGCCCGCGTCGGCCGCCAGCTGCACGGGCCGGGCGCGGTCGCCCACTTCGACCAGCTCGGCGTCTACCGGCTGCTGTCGCTGGTGAAGGACACGGCGGAGCTGCACGCGTTCGTCCGCGAGACCCTGGGAGCGCTCGCCACCGACGCCGACGCCGAGAACGCCGACCTGCGGCGCACGCTCCAGGTACTCCTGGAGACCAACCTCAACGTGGCCGAGACGGCCCGGCGGCTGCACTTCCACTACAACACGCTGCGCTACCGCATCGGAAAGCTGGAGCGCCTGCTCGGCAACTTCACCGACGACCCCCACCTGCGGCTCAACCTGACGCTCGCTCTGCACGTCCTGCGGATGCGCGGCATCTAGCCGCGTCTAGGCTTGGGTGCCGTGGAATTCGAACTGCGCTCCGACTACATCCCGCTGTGCGACCTGCTGAAGTACTGCGGCGTCACCGAGACGGGCGGCATGGCCAAGCACCTCGTCGCCGAGGGCATGGTGCTGGTGGACGGCGAGGTGGAGCTGCGCAAGACCTGCAAGATCCGCTCGGGCCAGGTGGTGAGCGGCGAGGGCTTCACCATCCAGGTCCGCTGACCCGAACACCGTTCACGAAAAGTCACCACATCATTACTGACTGTTGACTATCATCGTCCCCGCCGGTGAAAAATAAACGGCCTCCCGAAGGAGGCCGTAGAGCCCGGGAACGTACCCCCGGGCGAGGTGACTCCATGTTAGGGCGTGATGGCAGTGGGGGACAAGCCGATTCCCGAACTCGGCCGGGTCGGCGTGTACATCGACGGGTTCAACCTCTACTACGGGTTGCGCGCGCTCGGCCGCCGGAGTTTGCTGTGGCTGGACCTGTGGTCGCTGGCCGTCGGCTTCCTCAAGCCCCAGCAGCGTCTGGTGTCCGTGCGCTACTTCACCGCGGCGATCAGGGACGACCCGCCCGCCGGCGCCCGGCAGGAGGCATACCTCGCCACGCTGGAGAGCCGAGGGGTGGAGGTGGTCCTCGGGCGGTTCCAGGAGCAGGTGGTCCGCTGCCGTGCCTGCGGGGCACAGCGCCGTACCTACGCCGAGAAGCAGTCCGACGTCGCCCTGGCCGCCGCCATGGTGGGTGACGTGGCCACCGACAGCGTGGACGTCGTCATTCTGGTGTCCGCCGACTCCGACCTGTGCGCGGCCATCCACGCGATCAAGCAGCTCGACACACGGCGAGGCCGGAAGACGAGGGTTGTGTCGGTGTTCCCGCCCCAGAGGCGGTCCGACCATCTGCGGCAGGTCAGCGACGCCTGGTTTCCCCTGGGAGCGGCGGTCATCCGGCGGTCGCAGCTTCCCGACGTGGTGCGGACCGGGGACGGCGCCCTCTACCACCGTCCGCCGCACTGGAACTGACCTCACCGTTCAGGTGCGGCGGCGTGAGTGAGGGGAATGCTGGTGCTGTACGTGAATTTGGCAGATCATGCCCGTGTAGGAGTGCCACGACGGGCCTAATGTGCCCGCAACGGAAAGATCCGCACAGGGAAAGACCGCACAGGGGAGAGCCGCCGCGGAGGAGCCTGCGGGGCGGCCACTGCCCGACGGCCCGGCTGAAGAGAGGCTTTCATGGTTTTCGGCTGGACCAAGCACGGTGACGGCAAGCATCTGGCTCCCGGCGAGGTGGTCAGGCCGGACGAGCGGCTGACCTGGCCGCGCATGATCGGCTTCGGCGCGCAGCACGTCGTCGCGATGTTCGGCGCCACGTTCGTCTTCCCGCTCGTCATGGGCCTCGACCCGAACGTCGCGATCATGATGTCCGGCGTGGCCACGATCCTGTTCCTGCTGATCGTCAAGGGCAGGATCCCCAGCTATCTCGGCACCAGCGCCTCGTTCGTGGGCGGGGTGCTCGCGCTGAGGGCGATCTTCGGGGGCGACACCGCCGGGGCCGACGCGATCGTCACCGGCGCCATCCTCGTCGCCGGGCTCGTGCTCGCGCTCGCCGGGGTGGCGGTGCACTTCCTCGGCGTCGGCATCATCCACAAGATGTTCCCGCCCGTCGTGACCGGCGGGGTGGTCATGCTCATCGGGTTCGGGCTGGCGTACGTGGTGGCCGACGTGTACTGGCCGCAGGACCAGTGGATGGCGCTGGTCACGATGCTGGTGACGTTCGTGCTGGTGGTGGCGGTCAAGGGGTTCGTCGGCCGGATCGGCATCCTCATCGGGCTGGTGATCGGGTACGTGCTGTCGTGGGCGGCCGACCGGGTGTTCGGCAAGGTGCCCGCCTACAACGACGGGACGCTGACCCTCGCGCCGCACTTCCGGGTGGACCTGTCCAAGGTGGCGTCGGCCCCGTGGGTGGGGCTGCCGGACTTCCACCTGCCCGACATCCGCTTGTCCGCCGCGCTGCTCGTGCTGCCCGCGGTCATCGCGCTGATCGCCGAGAACATCGGCCACGTCAAGGCCGTCGGCGAGATGACCCGCACCGACGTCGACCCGTACGTGGGCCGGGCCATCGCCGCCGACGGCATCGCCACCGTGGTCACCAGCGCGGTCGGCGGCTCGCCCACCACCACCTACGCCGAGAACATCGGCGTCATGGCCGCCACCAAGGTCTACTCCACGGCCGCCTACTACATCGCCGGCGTCTTCGCGATCGCGTTCGGGCTGAGCCCGAAGTTCGGCGCGCTGGTGTCCGCCACGCCGTCCGGCGTGCTGGGCGGCGTCACGGTCATCCTGTACGGCATGATCGGACTCCTCGGCGCCAAGATCTGGGTCGAGAACCGGGTCGACTTCGCCGATCCGCTGAACATGGTGCCCATCGGCGCCGGCATCATCCTGGCGGTCGGGCCGGTGAAGTTCCTGATCAGCTCGGAGTTCCGGCTGGAGGGGATCGCGCTCGGCACCATCGTGCTGGTGGGCGGGTACCACCTGCTGCGGGTGATCGCCGGCCGGCCGCTGCCCGCGCCCGGCGGAGCCGCCGCCGCGGGGGCGCCGGGCGGGGGCGGGACCGGTGCGGGCGGGACCGGTGCGGGGGAGACGGCCGCGGGAGAGTCGGCCGCCGAGGACAGGAGGGACGCGGGGTGAAGCCGCCGCCGTTCGCCTACCACGCGCCGCGCGACCTGCGCGAGGCGCTGGACCTGCTGGCCGAGGTGGACGGCAAGGTGCTCGCCGGGGGGCAGAGCCTGATCCCGCTGCTCAACATGCGGCTGGCCGCGCCCGCCCACGTGGTGGACGTCAACCGCCTGCCGGGCCTGTCCACGATCGAGGCGGGCGCCGGGGGCGTGACCGTGGGGGCGCTGGCGCGGCAGGCCGAGGTGGCGCGCTCCGGCGTCCACCCGCTGCTGGGGCAGGCGCTGCGGCTGGTCGCCCACCCGGTCATCCGCAACCGCGGCACGGTCGTGGGCAGCCTCGTCCACGCCGACCCGGCCGCCGAACTGCCGGCCGTGCTGGCCGTCCTGGGCGGGTCCGTACGACTGGCCCGCCGCGCCCCGAACGGGCCGGGCGGATCCGGTGGACCCGGTGGACCCGGTGGACCCGGTGGACGCGGTGGGACCTACGGGATCGGTGGCGCGGGGGCGGCCGTGCGGGAGGTGGGGGCGGACGCGTTCTTCACCGGGCCGCTGGAGTCGGCGGTGGAGGCCGGGGAGCTGGCCGTGTCGGCGTTCTTCCCGGCGCTGCCCCCCAGGTCCGGGTCGGCGTTCGCGGAGGTGGCCCGGCGGCACGGCGACTACGCGCTGGCCGGCGTGTGCGCCGTGGTGACGCTGGACGAGGACCTGCACGTGGCCGCGGCCCGCGTGGCGTGCGTCGGCGTCGGCCCGGTCCCGGTCGTGGCGGACGTGACGGAGGAGTGCGGGCGGCGGCCCGCGGCCACGGTCCCGTGGGAGGCGGTCACGGCGGCCGTGCGGCGGGCCGTGGAGCCGGAGGACGACATCCACGCGAGCGCCGCGTACCGGCTGCACCTGGTGGGCGTCCTCGCCGAGCGGGTGCTGAGGGAGGCGGCGGCCCACGCCACCGCCCACCATGAGGACCCGTCGTGAACGAAGGGTGAGGAGAGCGGTGGAGCACGAGATCACGCTGGTCGTGAACGGCACCGCCCGCCGGGCGCGGGTGCCGGGGCGGCTGCTGCTGTCCGACTGCCTGCGCCACGACCTCGGCCTGACCGGCACCCACGTCGGCTGCGAGCACGGCGTCTGCGGATGCTGCACGGTCCTGCTCGACGGCGAGCCGGTGCGCTCCTGCCTGACGCTCGCGGTGACCGTGGACGGCAGGCAGATCACCACGGTCGAGGGGCTGGCCGGGCCGGACGGGCTGTCGCCGGTGCAGCGGGCGTTCGAGGAGTGCCACGCCCTCCAGTGCGGCTTCTGCACCCCGGGCTTCCTCTGCACGGTCACCGCGCTGCTGCGCGACAACCCGGCACCGGCCGACGACGAGGTGCTGGAGGGCATCTCCGGCAACCTGTGCCGCTGCACCGGCTACCAGAACATCGTCAAGGCCGTCCACCGCGCCGCCGAGCTGCTGGCGGAGGAGACGCCGTGAGCACGAGGCTGTTCGGCGAGCCGGTGCGCAGGCGCGAGGACCGGCGGCTGCTGACCGGCCGGGGCCGCTACGTCGACGACCTGGGCCAGGACGCGCTGGCCGCCGCGTTCGTCCGCTCCCCGCACGCCCGCGCCCGCATCCGCGACATCGACGTCTCCGCCGCCCTCGACGTCGAGGGCCTGGTCGCGATCTACACCTGGGAGGACCTGCCCGAGCGTGTGGGACGGCCGCTGCCGCTGCTCATCCCGCACCCCGCGCTCACCCACGGCCGCACCGCGTACCCGCTGGCCCGCGAGGTGGTCCGCCACGTGGGCGAGCCGGTCGTCATGGTGGTGGCCGCCGACCGCTACCTCGCCGAGGACGCCTGCGCGCTCATCAACGTCGACTACGAGCCCCTCAAGCCGGTCGTCGGCCTGGAGGAGGCGGCGCTCGGAGCGCGGCTCGTCCACGACGACGTGCCCGGCAACGTGGGCGCCCGCCTCGTCCAGGAGGTCCCGGCCCGCGACGGCAGGAGCGCCCGGGAGGCCGTCGAGGAGGCGCCGCACACGCTGGCGTTCCGGCTGGACGTCGAGCGCAGCGCCGGCATGCCGCTGGAGGGCCGCGGCGTGCACGCCCGCTGGGACGGCACCGACCTGCGCGTCCACTCCAGCACCCAGACCTCGACCAGCGTGCGGATGGCGGTGGCCGCCGCGCTCGGCCTGCCGCTGCCGCACGTCGAGGTGATCGCGCCGGACGTGGGCGGCGGGTTCGGCGTGAAGATCGTGCACCCGTGGCCGGAGGAGATCCTGGTGCCGTGGGCCGCGATGAGGCTCGGCCGCGAGGTCAAGTGGACCGAGGACCGGCGCGAGCACTTCGTCTCCTCGGCGCACGAGCGGGCGCAGGTGCAGTACGTGCGGGTCGGGTTCGACGACGACGGGCGCGTGCTGGGGCTGGACGTGACGATCCTGCACGACCACGGCGCCTACACGCCGTACGGGATCATCGTGCCGATCGTCACCTCCACCCAGCTCCTCGGGCCGTACAAGATCGGCGCCTACCGGGTGGAGTTCTCCGCGATCTACACCAACACCGTGCAGGTCACGCCGTACCGGGGGGCCGGCCGGCCGCAGGGCGTGTTCTGCATGGAGCGCACCATGGACCGGATCGCCCGCCACCTCGGCAAGGACCGCACCGAGGTGCGGCGGGCCAACTTCATCGAGCCGGACGAGTTCCCGTACGACCAGGGCATGATCTTCCAGGACGGCCGGCCGCTGATCTACGACAGCGGCGACTACCCGCGGATGCTCGCCATGCTCAAGGAGCTGATCGGCTGGGACGCCTTCGAGCGGCGGCCCGGCCGCGGCATCGGGATCGGCTGCTACGTCGAGGGGACCGGCGTCGGCCCGTACGAGGGCGGCCACGTGCAGGTCACCTCCGACGGCCGCGTCCACGTCTCCACGGGCCTCACCTCGCAGGGACAGGGCCACGAGACGGTGTTCGCGCAGATCGCCGCCACCGAGCTGGGCGTGCCCATCGAGCGGATCTCGGTGGTGACCGGCGACACGCGCAGGTTCGGGTACGCGGTGGGCACGTTCGCCTCCCGCGCGGCCGTCGTCAGCGGCAACGCCATCGCGCTGGCCTGCCGGAAGGTGCGGGCCAAGGCGCTGCGCATCGCGGCCGACGCGCTGGAGGCCGACCCGGCCGACCTGGAGATCACCGACGGCGTCGTCCACGTGGTGGGGACGCCGTCGGCGTCGGTCCCGCTGGCCACGGTCGCCGTGCTGGCCAACCCGCTGCGCTACGCCTTCGACGACGAGGCCGTGCGGGCCACCCAGTTCGCGGGCGCCTCCTCGCCCGACCGGCCGCCGGTCGCCGAGGGCGACGAGCCGGGGTTGGAGGGACGCGACTACTACTCGCCGATCAGGTCCACCTTCGCCGCCGGCATGCACGCCGCGATCGTGGAGACCGACCCGCTGACGGCCGAGATCCGGGTGGTCAGGTACGCGGTGGTGCACGACTGCGGGCGGCTGGTCAACCCGATGATCGTCGAGGGGCAGATCCACGGCGGCGTCGCGCAGGGGATCGGCGGCGCGCTGTACGAGCGGATGGTCTACGACGGGGACGGGCAGCTGCTCAACGCCTCGTTCATGGACTTCCTCATGCCGTACGCCACGGAGATCCCCCGGATCGAGACCGCCCACCTGGAGACGCCGTCACCGCTCAACCCGCTCGGCGTGAAGGGGGCGGGGGAGGCGGGCGTCATCCCGGTCTCGGCGGTCATCGCCTCGGCCATCGAGGACGCCGAGGGCATCACCATCGACCGGATGCCGATCTCGCCGTCGGAGCTGTTCGAGCTGCGTGCCCACCGCGTCACGCGCCCGGGTGACGCCGTGGGATGATCGGCGGCCATGACCACGCAAGACGACAACCGGGCCGTGACCGCGCTGCGCGCCCCCGGCGCGGGCCTGACCCACGTCCCCGGCGACGCGGCCGGCCTCGCCGCCGTCCGCCTCGTCGACCTGGCGTGGAACGAGCTGACCGAGCTGCCCGCGTGGATCGGCGCGCTCCCGTCGCTGGAGGAGCTCAGGCTCGACGGCAACCGCCTCACCGCCCTGCCCCGCCTCACCGGCCTGACCGCGCTGCGCGCGCTGCACCTCGACGGCAACCGCCTGAGCGCCGTCCCCGAGTGCCCGCCCGGCCTGGAGACGCTCTTCCTGTACGGCAACGCCGTCGAGGCCCTGCCCGGCCGGTTCGGCGGGCGCCTGCGGCACCTGTCGGCCGGCGGGAACCGGCTGACCGCCCTCCCGCCGGGCCTGTGGGACGAGACCGGGCTGGAGTCCCTCAACCTGGCCGAGAACCTGCTCACCGAGGTGCCGCCCGCGATCGGCCGGCTCACCCACCTGCGCATGCTCGACCTCGGCCACAACCGCCTCACCTCGCTCCCGGCCGAGCTGGGCGACCTCGGCCTGACCGGCTACCTGTACCTGAGCGACAACCTCCTCACCGAGGCCCCCGCGTGGCTCGGCAGGCTGGACCGGCTCGCGTACCTGGGGCTCACCGACAACAGGCTCACCCGCCTGCCCGAGGAGATCGGCGGGATGGCGTCGCTGGTGGAGCTGCGGCTGTACGGCAACCGGCTGGCGGAGCTGCCCCGGGCCATCGGACGGCTGGGCCGGCTGCGTGAGCTGCACCTGCGCGGCAACCACCTGACCGCGTTGCCCCCGTCGATCGGCGAGCTGGCCGGGCTGCGCCTCCTCGACCTGCGCGACAACCTCCTCACCGAGCTGCCGCCGGAGATCGGGCGGCTGAGCCGGCTCACCGCGCTCGACCTGCGCAACAACCGGCTGCGGCGCCTGCCCGGCACGCTCGCCGAGCTGCCCGCGCTGGAGAAGCTCGACCTGCGCTGGAACAAGCTCGACCCCGACGAGCTCCTGGATCCCTCCGGCGCCGAGCCCGAGCCGCTGCGCCGGCTGCGGGAGCGCGGCTGCGTCGTCCTCACCTGACGGCGGCCCATTCCCGGACATGCGTCGGCGAAATGAGGTGAACCGCCCACGCAAAGGGTGCGTATCTCGGCACATGACGACACTTCCACGTCTGGCCGCTTCTGCGCTGCTGGTCGGACTCGTCGCGGCCTGCTCGTCCGGCGGTGGCGGTACCGGTGGCGGCCGGCTCGCCGCCGGAGTCCAGCAGGGCGGTGCCAAGCCCGCCGCCCCCGAGAAGATCTACACGGTGGAGCAGCTCTCGGCCAAGGTCGGCTGCAAGCCGAAGATCCAGGTCGACGCGGTGGACATCCGCACCGGCTACTGCAAGACCAAGGTCGGCGAGTTCTTCGTCAACACCTTCAGCACCGAGCACGGCAAGGACGAGTGGATGGACCGGGCCCCCGAGTACAACCCGCACCTCGTCGGGCCCCGGTGGACGGTCCTGTCCAGCCTCAAGGTGCTGCGCGCGCTGCAGAAGCCCCTCAACGGCGACCTGCACCTGAAGGACCACCGCACCAAGTCGCCGACGCCGGCGCCCTCGGCGGAGGACGACGGGAACAGCGGCTACTGACGGCGGCACCGGACACCGGGCCGGCCCGCGCGAGCACCCTCAGGCGCCCGTCGCGGGCGGGCTGCGCTCAGCGGGGCAGGGCCACCCGCTTACGGAACACCCAGTACGTCCACGCCTGGTAGGCGAGCACGAACGGCAGCGTGATGAGCCCGATCCAGGTCAGCATGGTGAGGGTGTACGGGGCGGAGGCGGCCTCGGCCAGGGTGAGTCCGGGCAGCGGCGCCTGCTTGAGCCGGGCGAACACCGCCACCGACGTCAGCGCGATGGCCGCCGCCGTGGCCGTGAACGCCCAGCCCTCGCGCCGCCGCCAGATCAGCGCGACCGCCGCCGCCAGCACCGCCATGGCCGCCAGCGCCGCCGCCTGAGCCGGCACCGAGGTCGCGCCGGTCGCCGAGCCGTTCGCCGAGGCGATGCCGGACAGGGACACCACGCCCAGCGGCAGCGTCACCACGCCGGTGGCCAGCGCCGCCACCCGGGCCCGCCGCCGCACGTGGCCCTCGGTGCGCAGCGCGAGGAAGACCGCGCCGTGCAGCAGGCTCATCGCCAGCGTGAACGCCCCGCCCACCAGCGCCGCCACCGCACCGTCGAACAGCAGGCCGGCGAAGACGGCCCCCCACAGGAAGGCGGGCAGCGCGCTGCCGACCACGATGCCGAGGTCGCACCACGCCGGGCGGGTGACCTTGCCGCGCCACTCCAGCCCGACGCCGCGCACGATCAGCCCGGCCAGCACGAGCACCACGGGCAGGTAGAACGAGCTGAACATCCCGGAGTACCAGGCGGGGAAGGCGGCGAACATCGCCCCCACCGCCGTGATCAGCCACACCTCGTTGCCGTCCCACACCGGGCCGATGGTCTGCAGGCTCTGCCGCTGCTCGGCGTCGTCGCCGCCCACGAACGGCGCCAGCATCCCGACCCCGAAGTCGAACCCCTCCAGCACGAAGTAGCCGGTCCACAGGAAGGCGATGACCAGGAACCACAGGTCGATCACGGTCTTCTCCTCAGTACATCAGCACGATTCAGTACATCAGTGACGGTTCGAGCCGCTCGGCCGGCGCCTCGGCGGGCGCGGGCCGTTCCTCCTCCGGGCCCTTGCGGACGTGCCGCACGAGCAGGACGGCCTCGGCCACGGCGAGCCCGCCGTACAGGACGGTGAACAGGGCCAGCGAGAGGGCCACCTCGGTGAGGCTCACGCCGGGGGAGACGCTGGCGGCGGTCAGCAGCTCGCCCGCGACCGTCCACGGCTGGCGGCCGACCTCGCTCAGCAGCCAGCCCGCGGTGACCGCGAGCAGCGGCAGCGGCAGCGCCAGCACGAACAGGCGCGCCATGAGGCGGGGCATCGGCCGGCGGCGCCGGGTGAGCCAGAGCCCGAGCACCGACAGCCCCACGGTGGACAGGCCGAAGCCGAGCATCACCCGGTACGACCAGAACACCACGGTCTGGTCGGGGCGGTAGTCGCCGGGGCCGAACTGCTGCTCCAGTCGCCGCTGGATGTCCTCGGTGCCCTGGACGGTCGCGTCGGGGTCGTTGGTGGACAGGAAGCTGAGCAGCTTGGGGATCTCGATGCCGGGCACGACGGTGAAGCCCGCGCCGGCGGTGTCACGCTCCAGGCCCTCGGCGGAGGCCAGCTTCATCGGCTGCTGCTCGTAGGCCAGCTTGCCCGACATGTCGCCGCTGCCGGCCACGACGAGCCCGGCGAGCGCGGTCATGACGAGCGCCGCCCGGGCGGCGCCGCGCCACATGCCGTCGCGCGTGCGCAGCAGCCAGTAGCCGCTCACCGCGAGCACGAAGCCGCCCGCCACGATGAACGCCGCCCCGATCACGTGGGGCACCTGGGCGAGGGCGGTGGAGTTGGTGAGCACGGCCCACAGGTCGGTCATGCGGGCGCGGCCGCCGACGACCTCGTAGCCGACGGGGTGCTTCATCCAGGCGTTGGCCGCGAGGATGAAGTACGCGGACAGGTTGGAGCCGATGGCGGCGGCCCAGATGCACGCCAGGTGCACCCGCTTGGGCAGCCGCTCCCAGCCGAAGATCCACAGGCCCAGGAACGTGGACTCCATGAAGAACGCCAGCAGGGCCTCCATGGCCAGCGGCGCGCCGAACACGTCACCGACGAAGGTGGAGTACTCGCTCCAGTTCATCCCGAACTGGAACTCCTGCACGATGCCGGTCACCACGCCCATGGCGAAGTTGATCAGGAACAGCTTCCCGAAGAACTTGGTCAGCCGGAGGTAGTGCTCCTTGCCGGTCCGGTGCCACGCGGTCTGCATGCCCGCCACGAACACGCCCAGGCCGATCGTCAGCGGCACGAACAGAAAGTGGTAGACGGTGGTCACCCCGAACTGCCACCGCGCTAGGTCTAGTGCGTCCATATCCCCTCGCCCGTTCCGGCGCTCTACAGGCCGTAGTGCATCTACGTCCAGTAGTACTACAAGCTGTAGAGCAATGCATTGCGATCTTCGTCACAGCACGCTCCTTCGTCGGTGTCTCCGAGGATGTCGCACCTGGCAGGGCCGCCGCGTCAGCCCGTGGGCTGATCCCCGGCTACCCCGCGCGACGGACCCCGGCGGCGACGCGTACCGGCTTCTGGCAGGTGTTGCCCTTATCGCGGGGGAGGTCCGTGCTTAGGGTGGCGATGTGAAGGTCGCAGGTAGCGCCGTGATCGGCGTCGAGAGAGATCGCGTGTGGGCCGCGCTGCGGGACCCGGCGGTGCTGGTGCGCACCATCCCGGGCTGCGAGCGGCTGGAGGAGAGCGGGCCCGACACGTACCGGATGACGGTCAACGCGGGCGTGGCCTCGGTCAGGGGCGTCTACCAGGGCGAGGTGGCGCTCGCCGACCCGCTCGCGCCGGAGAGCTTCGTGCTGCGGGCGCGCGGCCAGGGCGCCCCGGGCACGGTCGACGCCACCGTGCAGGTACGGCTGAGCGAGGTGGACGGGGGGACCCGGGTCGACTACGACGCTGACGCGGTGGTGGGCGGCATGATCGGCGGGGTCGGGCAGCGCATGCTCGGCTCGGTGGCGCGGCGGACGGCCGGCGAGTTCTTCTCGGCCGTCGACCAGGTCCTGCGCGGCCCGGCCGAGCCGGCCCTCGCCGAGTCCGCCCCGCCGCGCGCCGGAACGGAGACGGCGGGTGCCGGCATGGGGCTCGCCGGAACGGGGACGGCGGGCGCGGTCTACGCCCGGCCGGCGCGCGAGCGGCCGGCCGGGGCCCGCACGGAGACGCGTCCGTGGGTGATGCTGGCCTCGTTCGGCATGGGAGCCGGGGTGGCGCTGGCGGGCGTGGCGGTGGGCCGGCTCCTGGCCCGCTCGGGCGGTCGGCACGGCTGACCCGGGCCTGACGGCGGCGCGGACCGCAGCGGCGGCCGGCGAGCCCGAAACCGGCGCCGAGCAGGGCCGGAAAGCGGGGCGCGCGGGCGGGGCCTGCGGGAATGCCGGACCGCCCCTCGCGGAAAAGGATCTCCCGGCGTAGCGTGGCGGTATGCGGCAGGCACATGCTGAAGACGCAAGGACCGAGGCCAGAAGAGTCGTGCGCGATCTCCTCGGCGAGGAGCGACCGACGGCCGAGACGCTGGTCGGCGACGCCCGCGCCGAGCTCGGCGACGAGCGGGTCGACCGCTGTCTCGATCTCGCGCTGGGCGCGGCCCTGACCCGGCGCTCGGCCGAGCTGGCCGCCGTCGCCGCGCTGGTGGTCGGCACGCGTGACCTGGGCACGGAGTGGTGGGGCCGGACGCGCGGCGGCAAGCTGCCCGCGCCGGACGAGGTGCTCGGCACGGCCCTGGCGATCGAGCCGTGGACCGATCTCACCGCGCTGGAGATGCTGGCCGCCTGGATCGCCGACGACACCGCCGACGCGCGCTGGGGACCCCCCGTCGCGGAGGTGGACCTGAACTCGTGGCAGGCGGAGGACCGGTTCGCCCTCCCGGAGGACGCGCGGCCCGGGGACCGGCTGGTCGTGCACTTCGACGCCGGCGGCCGGCTCGACGCGGTCGTCACCCGCCGCCCCGACGAGGAGCTCGGCTCGAACCTCGACTTCCACTCGCTGCGCTACTCCCGGCCCGCCGAGGCGCAGTGGAGCTGGGGCGTGGCCGCCGGCCTGGGGCCGCACCGGCTGCCGGGCGAGGACCCCGACCCGTACGCCCGCGAGGTGGAGGAGGACGCGGCCGGGATCCTGCGCGACTGGGCCGTACGGCACGGCGCCACGCTGGAGCAGGTGGGCGAGCCGTGGCGGACGGTCGGCGACGTGGTGGCGGCCATCGAGCGGGCCGACTGGATGTGGCGCAGCGGCGAGTGGTTCGGCTGGTGGCGCGGCGCGTCGGCGCTGGTGGACGACTCGGCCTACCTGCCGTACCGGCTGGAGGAGCTCACCGCCGGCTGAGCCCGCCGTCCCCGGGCGGAACGGGAGAGCGGCGCGGGCGGAATGTCCGGCATCGCGGCGCGGTTGCCGACGTACATGAAGGTGGAGATTTTTTCGGACGTCGCCTGCCCGTGGTGCTACATCGGGCACACTCGGTTCGCCCGCGCGGCCGAGCGGTTCCGTGCCCGCGGCGGCACCCTGGAGGTCACGATGCGGCCGTTCCAGCTCAGCCCCGAGGCCCCCGCCGAGGGCGAGCCGCTGCTCGACGCGCTGGCGCGGAAGTTCGGCCCCGACGTGGCGCGGACGACCGGCCGGGTCGTGGAGGCGGCGGCCGGTGACGGCCTGGAGTTGCGCTTCGACCGGGCGGTCAGCGCCAACACCTTCGAGGCGCACCGGCTGGTCGAGCTGGCCTCCCGCCAGGGGCGCGGCGAGGAGATGGCCGAGCGGCTGTTCCGCGCCCACTTCACCGACGGCCTGAACGTCGCCGACCCGGACGTGCTCGCCGAGCTGGCCGCCGAGACCGGGGTGCGGGACACAGGCGAGGGCGCCGCCGAGGTGAGGGAGCATCTCGACCGCGCCGCGGGGCTCGGGATCAGCGGGGTGCCGCTCTTCCTGTTCGAGGAGAAGTTCGCCGTGTCGGGCGCGCAGCCGGAGGAGACGTTCGCGGCCGCCATCGACGAGGTCGCCGAGCGCACCGGGCAGACCCCCGTCACGCTGCTCGCCGCCCCCGGTGAGGCGTGCGACGACGGCTCCTGCGCCGTCTGACACCGCGGAGAAGTCAGAGCGTGCCCTCGCCCAGCAGGCCCGAGCGGTGGTGACGGCGGCACAGGACCTGGTAGCGGACCGGCGACCGGTCGGCGGCCAGGTCCGTGTCGCCGATCACCACCTGCTCGCCCGTCCGCACCAGCTCCCCGCCCACGATCCGCCCGTTGAGCAGGCCAGGGCGCCCGCACCAGCACAGCACCTCGACCTGGAGCCGGCACACCTCGTCGGCCAGCTCGAACAGCCGCTGCGCCGCCGGGAACATCACCGAGCGGAAGTCCGAGGCCAGCCCGAACGCGTACACGTCCACCCCGTGGTCGTCCACGACGTCGGCGAGCTGCTCGATCTGCTCGACCGTGTAGAAGCACGCCTCGTCGCAGATGAGGTAGTCGACGCGGTCGTGCGCGCGGACCAGCTCGACCAGGTCCAGGGAGTCCTCGACCTCGATCGCCTCCAGGCCGAGCCCGATCCTGCTGGTGACCTGGGGGCCGCCCGACCGGTCGTGCTTGGTGAGCACCAGACCGCGCCTGCCCTGGCGGCCGTGGTTGTAGTTCATCTGCAGGGCCAGCGTGGACTTGCCGCAGTCCATGGGGCCGAAGAAGAACTTGAGCACCGCGTCGCGGGTACCAGGTGGAGCGGGGGACAAGGCAGACAGGTCGGTCACGGGGTGCCACCTTATCGGGCTTGGCGTGTTCCCTGACCTCGTGGGACATTTCTCCCCTGAAACCTCAGGAGGAAGCGTGGTCACAGACAGCGCCCGGTCGCCGTGGAGGCGGGATGCGTAACGTGCGCATCGGCGTCGACACCGGTGGCACCTTCACCGACGTCGTGGCGGTGGACGAGGACACCGGTGAGATCGTCACCACGAAGACCCCCTCCACGCCGGCCAACCCGGCAGACGGCTTCGTCACGGGCGTGCGCAAGCTGGGCGAGCTGGACGTGGCCTCGGTGGTCCACGGCACCACGGTCGCCACCAACCAGCTCCTGGAGGACCGGATCGAGGGGCTCGGGTTCGTGACGACCGAGGGCTTCGAGTTCGTCCTGGAGATCGGCCGGCAGAGCGTCCCCGACGGCTACGGCAACTCGTACTTCTGGGTCAAGCCGCCGCGGATCGTCCCCGTGCACCTCGTCAGGACCGTCGGCGGCCGGCTCGACCACACGGGTGCCGAGGTGCGCCCGTTCGCCGAGGACCAGGCCGTCGAGGTGGCCCGCTGGTTCCGGGCGCGCGGCATCACCGCGATCGGCGTGTGCTTCCTGCACTCCTACGCCAACCCGGAGCACGAGCGGCGCATGCGCGACGTGCTGGCCCGCGAGCACCCCGGCGCGGTCGTCTCCGTCTCCAGCGACGTGCTGCGGGAGTACCGCGAGTACGAGCGCTCGGTCACCACCCTGGTCGACGCCGCGGTCAAGCCCGTCATGCGCCGCTACATCGCCGACCTGTCCGCCCGGCTCGGCATGCCGTTCTCCGTCATGAAGTCGAACGGCGGCGTGCTGTCGGCCCGCGAGGTCGTCAACCAGCCCATCACCACCGTGCTGTCGGGGCCGGCCGCGGGCGCGCTCGGCGCGGCGATGCTGGCCGCCAACGCCGGCCATCCGTCGGTGATCACCCTGGACGGCGGCGGCACCTCCACGGACGTCGCCGTGGTGATCGACGGCGAGCCGTCCGTCACCACCGAGGGCTCCGTCGGCCGCTTCCCGGTCAAGGTCCCCATGATCGACATCGTGACCGTGGGCGCGGGCGGCGGCTCGATCGCGTGGATCTCGCCCGAGGGCACGCTGAAGGTCGGCCCCAGGTCGGCCGGCGCCGACCCCGGGCCGCTCTGCTACGGCCGGGGCGGCACCGAGGTGACGGTCACCGACGCGCACGTCTTCCTCGGCCGCGTCCCGCCGCACCTGCTCGGCGGCGAGATCCCGCTGGACGTGGACGCGGCCCGCGCCGGGATCGAGGCGCTGGCGGGCAAGCTCGGCCTCGGCCCCGAGCGCACCGCCACGGGCATCCTGGAGATCAGCGCCTTCAACCAGAGCAACGCGATCCGGCAGATCACCGTCAAGCGCGGGCTGGACGTGCGGGACTTCCCGCTCGTGACGTTCGGCGGGTCGGGGCCGCTGCTGGCGTGCCGGCTCATCGACGTCCTGGGCCTGCCCGCCGTGATCGTGCCGCCCGAGCCGGGCAACGTCTCCGCGTTCGGGCTGCTCACGGTGGACGTCCGCAACGACTACGTGCGTACGTACGTCACCCGGGACCTCTCGCTCCAGGCCGCGGCGCGGATCTTCGGCGAGCTGGAGGGTGAGGCGGCGGACGCCCTCGAACGCGAGGGCTTCGACGAGCCCGTCCATGCCCGCAGCGCCGACCTGCGCTACTACGGCCAGGCGTACGAGGTGCGCGTCGCGGCCCCGCCGGGGCCGATCGACGAGGCGTGGCGCGCCCAGGTCGTCGAGCGTTTTCACGACGCCCACGAGCGCCTGTACGGCTACGCCTACCGGGACGACCCCCGCCAGGGCGTCGAATGGGTCAACCTGCGCGTGTCCGGCATCGGGCCGATCAACCGGCCGCCGATCCGGCGCCGGCCGTACCCGAAGGTGGAGGCGGAGCCGGCGACGCGGCGGGTGCGTTTCGAGGAGGAGCACGACACGCCGATCCTGCAGCGCGCCGCGCTGGACGCCGGGGCCGTGGTCGAGGGCCCCGCGGTGATCGAGGAGTACGGCTCGACCATCCCCGTCCATCCCGGGTTCACCGCGACGGTGGACGAGTACGGCAATGTGGAGGTGCGGCGTGGAGCGCCCGAAGAGCGCGGTTGAGCAGGAGCGTCCGAAGAGCGCGGTTGAGCCCGAGCGCCCGAAGAGCGCGGCTGACCCGATTCTTGTCGAGATCGTGGAGGGCACGCTGGCGTCGGTGGAGAAGGAGGTCGAGACCGCGATCGCGCGCACCGCCCGCTCGCCGATGATCCGCGACGCCCACGACTTCCGCGCCGGCATCCATGACGTGCGGCTGCGCAAGCTGACCGGCCGCTCGTACAGCGCGCTGGTCCAGCCGGTCGTGCGTGACTTCCCGGTCGAGACGATGCGGCCCGGCGACGTGTACTTCCACAACGACGTCTACCTGTCCGAGGGCGGCATCGGCCATCTGCCGGACCTGTGCGTGACCGTCCCGGTCTTCCACGAGGACGAGGTCGTGGCGTTCGTGCAGGCGTTCGGTCACCACGACGACATCGGCGGCTCCGTGCCCGGCTCGATGCCCTCGCACGCGCGCAGCGTGTACGAGGAGGGCCTGATGGTCCCGCCGATCAAGCTGCGCGACCAGGGCGTGCCGAACGAGGCCGCGCTGCGCATCATGACCCGCAACTCCCGCATGCCCGACTCGCTGGCCGGTGACCTCGACGCCGAGTGCTCGGCCTGCCTCATGGGCGCGCGCCGCCTCGGCGAGCTGTTCGACAGGTACGGCCGGGCCGCCGTCGAGGAGTGCTTCGACGCGATCATCGGCAAGACCACGGAGACGTTCCGCCGGGAGCTGCTGTCCAAGATTCCCGAGGGTGTGTACGTGTGGGAGGACTACGCCGAGCACGACGGCGTGGACGAGCCCCGCCTGCACGCCCAGCGGATCACGCTGACCGTGGACCACGAGGCCGCCACCCCGCTGACGATCGACTTCACCGGTACGTCGCCGCAGGCGAAGGGGCCGATCAACCACGCGGGCGACTACGCCGACGGCGTCTTCCTCAAGAAGTGGCTCGCCCCGATCCTGCGCAACCTCGCCGACTCGCCGGAGCGGATGGCCGAGCTCGACGTCAACGAGGGCGTCGTCCCGCTGATCGACATGGTCTTCCCCGAGAAGGGCACGCTGCTCACGCCGGTCTTCCCGGCCCCGACCAACGCCCGCACGTTCGTCATCCTGCGCCTGCTGGGCGTCCTGGCCGGCGTGCTGGCCAAGGCCACGGGCGGGCGCATGCCGGCCGACCAGGAGACGATCCGCTACACCGGCGTCCACGGCGTCGGCGCGGACGGCGTGCCGTACCTCATGCGGGAGGTCCTGGGCGGGGGCTCCGGCGGCCGGTGGTACGCCGACGGCGAGGACACCATCCATGTGGTGCCCGACTCGCGTAACATCCCGGTGGAGTTCGCCGAGGCGCGCTGGCCGTTCCGGGTGGAGCGGCTGGCGCTGGCGTGCGATTCGGGCGGGCCGGGCCTGTTCCGGGGCGGGCTCGGCTACGACAAGCACATCCGGATGCTGCGCGACGCCTCGTACATGTCGATCGCCGACCGGTCCATCCTGTCGTGCTGGGGCGTCAACGGCGGCCTGGCCGGCCGGCCGTTCCGGGTGGAGATCGCCGGCAAGGAGATGGACGGTCTGGTGGACGACTACCCGGTGCAGGCGGGCGAGGTGATCCGCATCCGGACGACGGGCGGCGGCGGGTGGGGCTCGCCGTACGATCGCGACCCGAGGGCGGTGGCGGCGGACGTGCGCGACGGCAGGGTGTCGATCGCGGGCGCGCTCGGCGACTACGGCGTGGTGCTGGACGGCGACCGCATCGACGAGGAGGGCACGGCGGAGCTGCGGGCGCGGCTGCGGCCGAGCACCGGCCGCTTCTTCGACCGGGGGCCGGGGTACGCGCGACTGTCGGGCGGCCGTACCCACGCGGAGGTGGACGACCTGTGACGGACGGTCACACGATCCGGCAGATCTCCTCGAAGGTCGTCTACTCCAACCCGTGGATGGTCGTCCGCGAGGACGAGATCGAGCGGCCCGACGGCTCGCGCGGCCTGTACGCCTACATGGACAAGCCGGACTTCGTGCTGGTCATCCCGATGGAGCGCGGCGGCTTCCACCTGGTCGAGGAGTACCGCTACCCGGTGCGCCGCCGGACGTGGAGCTTCCCGCAGGGCTCGGCGGAGGCGAGCAGCCGCGAGGAGGAGGCGAGGAAGGAGCTGGCGGAGGAGACGGGGCTGCGCGCGGCGCACTGGCGGTGGCTGGGCGCGCTGGACAACGCCCACGGGGTGGCCACCCAGCAGATGCACGTCTACCTGGCGACGCGGCTCGAACCGGGGCCTGCGCGCAGGGAGCACACCGAGCAGGACATGCGGCAGCGGTGGGTGAGCCGGGCGGAGTTCGAGGCCATGGTCGGCGCGGGGGAGGTCACCGACTCGGGTTCGGTGGCGGCCTACACGCTCCTGCGGATGAGCGGCGCCCTCGACTCGTAATCTACTTTGTAAAGGCGGCGGTCCGGCAGCGCCCGCTCAGGTGCGGTGCACCAGGTCGGCGCGCTCGCGGGTGCCGTCCTCGGCGAACCACTTCTCCTCCGCGTCGAACCAGGCGTGCCAGCGCGGCTCCAGCTCGGCGCCGTCGCGTTCGAGCACCCGCCGCAGCCGCACGTCGCGCGGCGCCTCGACCCACACGGTGAACGCGATCAGCGGGGCGGCGGAGCGGCGGGCCGTGCCGACGCCCTCGACGACCAGCACGGGCGCCACGGGCACGGTGACGGTCTCGGCGTACGCGCCGCGCGTCCAGTCGTAGCGGCGGTACGCGCCGGGACGGCCGGCGGCGAGCGGGCGCAGCACGCCCTCCTCCAGCGCGGCGAACCACGGGCCCGGTCCTTCCTCCCACGGCACGGGGAAGTGG
This sequence comes from Nonomuraea sp. NPDC005501, assembly GCF_040605905.1. Taxonomy (NCBI): domain Bacteria; kingdom Bacillati; phylum Actinomycetota; class Actinomycetes; order Streptosporangiales; family Streptosporangiaceae; genus Nonomuraea; species Nonomuraea sp. NPDC005501. The sequence goes on from NZ_JBEXDT010000077.1 coordinate 22,532, forward strand.
TCGCTGTGGACGACCTGGCAGCCGAGGGCGGCGGCGAGCCGCCGGGCGTACGTGGTCTTGCCCGACCCGGCCGGGCCGTCGACGGCGACGAGCCGGACCGGCCCGCACGACGGGTCGAGCCTCCCGATGCGGCGGGTCAGAGATTGCACGCACCCAGAGTAGGTGAGGCAGGGGGAATGGGAGGAGAATGGTCCTTTCACCCCCGGAACTCGTGCTGGAGGATGAACTTGCTCGGACCTCTCGACGACATCGTGGTGCTGGATCTGTCCAGGGCGCTGGCGGGGCCGCACGCCGCTCAGATGCTGGGGGACCTGGGCGCGAAGGTGATCAAGGTGGAGCATCCGGAGGGCGGGGACGAGTCGCGGGGCTGGGGGCCGCCGTTCGTCGGCCCTGATCACGATATTTCGACGTATTTCCTGGCGGCGAATCGGAACAAGGAGTCCATCACCGTCGACCTGAAGTCGGCGGAGGGCAAGGAGCTGATCGAGCGGCTCGTCCGGCAGTGCGACGTCATGGTGGAGAACTTCCGCACCGGCGTGCTCGACCGGCTCGGCTTCCCGGTGCAGCGCCTGCACGAGCTCAACCCGCGCCTGGTCGTCCTGTCGATCACCGGTTTCGGCCACGACGGGCCGGAGGGCGGCCGGCCGGGCTACGACCAGATCGCCCAGGGCGAGGCGGGCCTGATGTCGCTGACCGGCCCCTCGCCGGACGAGCCGTACCGGGTGGGCGCGTCGATCGCCGACCTGCTCGCCGGCATCCACGGCGCGTACGGCGTGGTGGCGGCGCTGTACGAGCGCGAGCGGACCGGCAGAGGGCGGGTGGTGCGCACGTCGCTGCTGGCGGCGGTGGCCGGGGTGCACTCCTACCACGGCACGGCGTGGACGGTCGGCGGAAAGGTCCCGGCGGCGGCCGGCAACCACCACGTCTCGATCGCCCCGTACGGCTCGTTCCGCTGCGCGGACGGCGTGCTGCAGATCGCGGCGGCCAACGACGGCCAGTGGCGCAAGGTGGCCGCGCTGCTGGGCATCGATCCCGGCGAGCCGCGCTACGCCTCCAACCGGGAGCGGTGGGCGCACCGCGAGGAGCTGATCGCGGACATGGAGCGGGCGCTGGCCGCCCACGACCGGGGGCACTGGCTGGCGCGGCTGGCCGAGGTGGGGGTGCCGGCGGGCGCGATCCGCTCGCTGGACGAGGTCTACACCTGGGATCAGACCCGGTCGCAGGGCCTGCTGGTGGAGGTGGAGCATCCGGTGCTGGGCCGGATCGAGCTGCCCGGCCCGCCGCTGCGCTTCGAGGGGCTGGAGGCGGTGCGGCACAGGCCGCCGCCGGCCCTGGGCGGTGACGGGGACGCGGTGCTCGCCTGGCTGGAGGAGCGCGAGAGTTGAGCGCCGGTCGGTGGCACCGGCCGGCGCGTTCGTGCGTCAGCATGTGTGTCACCCGAATCAGCGTCACCCGAAGCAGCGTCACCCGAAGCAGCGTCACCCGAATCAGCGTCGACAACATGTGCGTCAACATTGCAGCGGTGCTCGACACGAAGGAGCCATAGTGCTCGACACGCACGAAGGAGCCATAGCGCTCGACACGAAGGAGCCCTGGTGAGCCGTCCGGACGCGCGCACGCTGATCGAAACGGTCCTCGACAAGGGGTCGTGGACGTCGTGGGACGCGCCGCCCGCCGATCCGGCCGCGCCGGGCTCCTCCTACGCCGAGGAGCTGGCCGTCGCGCGGGCCAAGTCGGGCTACGACGAGTCGGTGATCACCGGTGAGGGGCTGCTGGACGGGCGGCGGGTGGCGGTGGTGGCGAGCGAGTTCTCGTTCATGGCGGGGTCGATCGGCGTGGCGGCGGCCGAGCGGATCACCTCGGCGGTGGAGCGGGCGGAGCGGGAGCGGCTGCCGCTGCTGGCGGCGCCGGCCTCGGGCGGGACCAGGATGCAGGAGGGCGCGGTCGCGTTCGTGCAGATGGTGAAGATCACTGCGGCGGTGCAGGCGCACCGGGCGGCGGGGCTGCCGCACGTGGTGTATCTGCGTCATCCGACGACGGGCGGGGTGTTCGCCTCGTGGGGGTCGCTGGGTCATGTGACGGCGGCGGAGCCGGGGGCGCTGATCGGGTTCCTGGGGCCGAGGGTGTTCGAGGCGCTGCACGGCTATCCGTTCCCGGAGGGGGTGCAGCTCGCGGAGAACCTGTTCCGGCACGGCCTGGTGGACGCGGTGGTGCCGGCGGAGGACGCGCGGGAGCTGGCCGCGCGGGCGCTGTCGGTGCTGTGCGCGGACACGGCGGGGCTGTCGCCGGGCGAGCCGCCGGAGGAGGACCTGCGGCCGGTCGAGGCGTGGGAGGCGATCAGCCGGTCGCGGCGTGACGACCGTCCGGGGGTGCGGTCGTTGCTGAAGCTGGCCGCCGCGGACGTGACTCCGCTGAACGGCACCGGCGCGGGCGAGAACGACCCGGGGCTGCTGCTGGCGCTGGCGAGGTTCGGCGAGGCGCCGGCGGTGGTGCTGGGGCAGGACCGGCGCAGCCAGCGGTCCAGCGCGCCGCTGGGTCCGGCGGGGCTGCGGATCGCGCGGCGCGGCATGCGGCTGGCGTCGGAGCTGGGGCTGCCGCTGGTGACGGTGATCGACACGGCGGGGGCGGCGCTGTCGAAGGCGGCCGAGGAGGGCGGGCTGGCGGGGGAGATCGCCCGCTGCCTGGCCGACATGGTGACCCTGGACGCGCCGACGGTCTGCCTGCTGCTGGGCGAGGGCGCGGGGGGCGCGGCGCTGGCGTTGCTGCCGGCGGACCGGGTGTTGTGCGCGCAGCACGCGTGGTTGTCGCCGCTGCCGCCGGAGGGCGCCTCGGCGATCCTCTACCGGTCGGTGGACTTCGCCCCGGAGATCGCCCAGGCGCAGGGGGTGCGGGCCACGGACCTGCGCCGCTCGGGGATCGTGGACCGGGTGATCCCGGAGCGGCCGGACGCCGCGTACGAGCATCGGGCGTTCTGCGAGCGGGTGGGGCGGGCGCTGGAGCACGAGATCGCGGGGCTGCTCGGGCAGCCCACGGGGGACAGGCTGGCGGGCCGCCTGTCCCGTTATCGTCACCTGGGCGCCTGAGCGGCGCCGTGTCCGGTCGCTAGGGGACCGGGATGCGCTCGACGCGGATGGAGACGACCTCCTCACGGGGCACGACGACCTCGTAGGCGCCGTGGTCGACCATCCAGTAGCCGAGCGCCTCGGCCTTCATGCCGCTGTGGCCGAGGTAGGCGATGTGCAGGCCGTCGTCGTCCTCGTCGAGGACGACGCACGGCTCGCCGCCGAAGGCGCCGACGGTGCGGATGAGGACGAGCCATTCCAGCTCGTCGCGGCCGACCTCGCGCCGCCAGTAGCCGGAGGCCGCCTCGAACCCGTCGAGCTCCTCCTCGCTGAACAGGACGACCTGGTCGCTGTCGGGGCCGAGCGCGGCGGGCAGGGTGTGCTCGCCGAAGCGGGCGATGAACCCCGAGGCCACGGGGGTGAGCTCGTCGTTCATGCGGCCGGCCGCCAGGTCAGCCCGTCGTAGGCGGCGAAGGGGCGCTCGTCATCGTCGGTGAGGTGGACGATCTCGGCGCCGGCCGGGATCGGCATGGGGACGGTGTGGAACTGGGGCACCACGTGGTGCGTCGAGGTGGTGAAGCCGTTGCCGGCGAACGGTGCCACGTCGCTCCAGTCGCCGCCCATGTGCGGGCCGTAGGGGACGACGTAGCTGTCGACGTCGCGGGCGTACCACCGCATCACATACAACTCGGGCACCTCGGCGGTGAGCTCGGACCCGTCGAAGGACAGGTCGAGCCCGAAGTAGAGGTCGCGGGGCGTGGTCAGCCGCGCGCAGTCCTGCACGCGGTAGACGTACCCGGAGATCACCGTGCGCTTGCCCGAGAGGTAGGGGACGAGCAGACGCGGTGGGACCACCTTCTGCATGTGCGTTCTGCTCACGTGCTCATTTTACGATCTGTTGACCCCGAGAATGCGATGTTCGAGGCAGGGGAGTGTCGCGCGGGCCGCGGCGGTGGTCTCGGCGTCGACCGTGACGAGCTGGACGCCGGGGGCCGTGCCCAGGTCGGCGCGGGCGACGCCGAGGGGGTCGACGAGCATGCTGCGTCCGACGCCGAACCCGTCGGACGACTCGGCCGGGTTGGGGGCCTGGCCGACGGCGGCCGTCCACATGGTGTTCTCCAGGGCGCGGGCGCGGACCAGCGTGACCCAGTGGTCCTCCTTGAGCGGCCCCGACCCCCAGGCGGCGATGACCGCGAACAGGTCGGCGCCACGGTCGACCAGTGCCCGGGTCAGCTCGGGGAAGCGCAGGTCGTAGCAGGTGACGAGGCCGACGCGCAGCCCGGCGAGCTCGACGACGGCCGGCTCGGAGCCGGGGGCGACCAGCTCCGACTCCCTGGCGCCGAACGAGTCGAACAGGTGGATCTTGCGGTAGGCGGCCCTGAGCTCGCCGCCGGCGTCGAGCGCCACGGCGGTGTTGTGGACGCGCCCGTCGCCGCCGCCCGGCTCGAACACCCCGGCGATCACGGCGGTGCCGTGCTCGCGCGCCGCTTCGGCCAGGCCGGTGACGAACGGCCCGTCGAGCGGCTCGGCGAGCTCGGTGATGCGCCTGCCGTAGCGGGTGAGCGTCGCCTCGGGGAAGATCGCCAGGTCCGCGCCCTCGGCGCGGGCCAGCGCCTCGCGGACCCTCTTGAGGTTGGCCTGCGGGTCAGGGGAGACCGGGATCTGGCACAGGGCGATGGTGGTCACGGCCCGACTCTAGCCGGTTGGGCACCCGGCGGAACCAGGTCAGGCAGCGCCAGATCCACTCCATCGGGCCGTACCGGTGGCGGGCCAGCCACCAGCGGCCGAACAGGGCCTGGGCGGTGACGGTGAGGGCGGCGACGGCCACGACCGACCAGCGGGTGGGGTCGGCGGCCACGAGGGGGGCGGTGAGGACGACGACGGCGGTGCCGGTGAGGTAGTTGGTGAGCGCCATCCGGCCGAGCGGTTCGAGGACGGCCGACAGCGGATCGCCCCAGCGGGTGCGCAGGAGGAGCAGGAACCCGGTGGAGAAGGTGACGGCGCCGGCGAGCGTGGCGAGCGTGTAGACGATCCAGACGCGGGGGTCACGGGGGCCGTTGGCCCAGTCGCCGCTGGTCATCCAGGCTCCGGAGAGCAGGGCGGAGGCGAGGGCGCTGACCGCGAGGACGGGCGGGAGCAGCCACGCGGGCGGGCGGAGCTGCATGAGGGCCATGCCGAGCAGGAACAGGCCCGGGATGATCATGGTCCCGCCGCCGGTGAGGACTCCCCAGGTGATCACGCCGGTCGAGAGCAGCAGGATCGGCGCCCCGCCGGACAGGAAGGAGGCGGGCAGCAGCAGGACGAGGCCGTAGAAGGCGTAGTCGGTCAGCACCTCGCCCTCGTAGAAGGCGTGCTGGGCGATGCCGAAGCAGAACAGCCAGAACAGGCGCGGCAGCAGCCTCAACCGGCCGGCCCGCTGGAGGAACAGCACGAAGCTGATGCCGAACAGCAGCGAGAAGATCGGGTAGAAGTGGCTCTGGAACAGGATCTCGATCGTGGTGTCGAGGCCGGTGCGCGGCTTGTGGGGCGTGTGCTGCCAGGTGTTGACGAGCATGATCCCGGCCACCGCGAAGCCGCGGAGGGCGTCGAGCGCGCGGATGCGGGTCACGGCAGCCAGGACGAATCCCTCCATGTCACACGAACCAGGCAAACCACCATACGAGGAATCCTGCCCCTACGAGGGCCGCTCCAGCCTGCCCGAGGGTCCGGCGCACGACGAGGCTCGCGAGGGTGAGCGCGACCGCGACGGCCGCCAGCCAGCCGTACGCCTCGACGGCGGCCGGCAGGCCGACGGCCAGGGCGGTCTCGTTCCGGCTGACCAGCCCGTACGCCGACTGCGCGAGCAGGCCGGCGGACGCGACCCCGGCCAGGCCGGCGAAGGCGGTGAGCGCCCGGCCGCGCAGCGCGCCCGCGACGAGCTGGGCGAGCGCGACGAGGGCGAACAGCGCGAGCGGGGCCGCGAGCCAGGGCGCCTTCGAGATCGCGTAGGGGGCGCCGGTCACGCGCAGGTCGGCGGCGGCCAGCCGGGGCGGCACGCCGGTCTCGGGGCGGGCGCAGCCGGTCCCGGCCGAGGCGGGGTCGGCGACGAAGGCGGCCATGCGCTCGCGGGCGCACGTGCTGGTCAGGAAGACCGCGTGCCCGACGCCGTCGAACTCGGCGTACCGGGCGTGCGGCAGCGCCCGCGCGGCGGGCTCGCTCGTTCGGGGCGGGGTGGTGGGGTCGAACCGGCCGGCGACGACGAGGACCGGGGCCTGCGTGGTGGCGGCGGACGGCTTGGCGGCGGGCAGCTTCCAGGCGTCGCAGACGGCCTTGTCGACGTCCACCGTGAACAGGCGGGACGGGGCGGCGAAGCCGTTGGAGGGGATCTCGTCCTGGCACTGCACCGCCTCGTACAGGCCGAGCTCGTGGGAGGTGAGGCCGTCGCCGACCGCGTCGGTGAGGGGACGCAGCGGCTCGTCGTGCCCGTTCGCCAGGGCGGTGACCAGCGGGGCGGCGACGGCGATCACGCCGGTCTCGTGCAGCGCCTCGGCCATCAGGGTCGCCACGTCGCCGCCGTCCAGGCGGGCCCGCACCTCGGCGCCGCGCAGCGGGTCCACGGTGGTGACCCGCGCGGGCGTCGCGTCGAGCCGCCTGACCGCCGCGTCGAAGCGGTCCTTCAGGCCGAGGTGGGCCAGGGTGTCGTCGAGGTTGCGCCGGACGTCGTCGTACCACGGCACGCTCTGCGGCAGGAACGAGTCGAGCAGCACGGACCGCACGGCCCCGGGGTCGGCCGCGGCGGCGTCCACCATGACCCGGGTGGAGTAGCTGACGCCGAACAGGTTCCAGGAGGGGTAGCCGAGGGCGCCGCGCAGGGCGACGACGTCGGCGGCGATCTCCTTGGTGGTGTAGCCGCGCAGGTCCACGCCCTGCTGTTCGAGCCGGGTGCGGCACTGCGCGGCCGCCTCGGCGGGAGGTAAGGGGGAGGCGGGCCGGGTGAGGCGGTCAAGCATGGCCTGCGCCAGCTCGGGGCAGCCGAGCCGGGGCCAGGAGTACCTGCCGCCGCGCTGCTCGATCGTCACCACGTCGCGGTCGGGGAACATCTGGCTGAGGAAGCCGGTGAGCTGCAGCGACGAGGAGCCGGGGCCGCCGCTCATGTAGACGACCGGGTCGGGCCTGCGGGCGGGGGCGGTGGAGCGGTGGACGGCGTACCCGACCTTGATGGTGCGGCCGGGCGCGTCGCGGCGCTCGGGGACCACGAGGAACCCGCACGTGGTCCCCGGCGGCACGGCGACGGGGCACTGTCCGGCCTCGATCCCGGCCTGGACCCGGGCCTCCGGGGTGGCCTCCGGGGTGGTCTGTGGGGTGGGCGCCGGGGGAGTCGGCGGGGTGAGCGTCAGGGCGAGGGAGAGCAGGACCCGGGTGATCACGGAGTCGAGACTAGAGCAGCGGCAGCCGGTCGCGGGGGCGCGGACACTAAGGTGGTGCCGTGAGGGAACCACTCGTTTCGCGGATGCGCGCGTTCGGCACCACGATCTTCGCCGAGATGAGCGCGCTGGCCCTGCGTACGGGCTCGATCAACCTGGGGCAGGGATTCCCCGACACCGACGGGCCCGCCTCGATGCTGGAGGAGGCGGTGCGGGCCGTCAGGTCCGGCGCGAACCAGTACCCTCCCGGTCCCGGCGTGCCCGAGCTGCGGCAGGCCGTCTCGGAGCACCGGGCCGCCCACTACGGCCTCGGCTACGCCGCCGACGGCGAGGTGCTCGTGACGGTCGGCGCGACCGAGGCCATCGCGGCGGCCGTCCTGGCGCTGTGCGAGCCGGGCGACGAGGTCATCGCGTTCGAGCCGTACTACGACTCCTACGCCGCCTCGATCGCGCTGGCCCAGGCACGGCTGACCGCGGTGACGCTGCGCCCGGTCGAGGGGCGGTTCACCTTCGACCCGGCCGAGCTGCGCGCCGCCGTCACCCCGCGCACCCGCGTGATCCTGGTCAACTCCCCGCACAACCCGACGGGCACCGTGTTCACGCGCGAGGAGCTGACGGTCATCGCGGAGCTCTGCCAGGAGCGGGGGCTGATCGCGATCACCGACGAGGTGTACGAGCACCTGACGTTCGACGGGGTGGAGCACGTGCCGCTGGCGACACTGCCCGGCATGCGCGAGCGCACGGTGATGATCTCCTCCGCGGGCAAGTCGTTCTCGGTCACCGGCTGGAAGACCGGCTGGGTGTGCGCCCCGGTGGAGCTGGTGCGGGCGGTGACGACGGTCAAGCAGTTCCTGACGTTCACCGCGAGCGCGCCGTGGCAGCTCGCGGTCGCCCACGGCCTGCGTCACGAGCTGGCGTGGGTGGCGGAGCTGCGGGCCGGGCTCCAGCACAAGCGCGACCGGCTGATGGAGGGGCTGGCGGCGGCGGGGTTCGAGGTGCTGCGGCCCGCGGGCACGTACTTCGTGCAGACCGACATCCGGCCGCTGGGCTTCACCGACGGGCTGGAGCTGACGCGCCGGCTGCCGGAGCTGGCCGGCGTGGTCGCCATCCCGACGCAGGTCTTCTACGACCATCCGGAGCGGGGCGGCCACTTCGTCCGGTTCGCCTTCTGCAAGAAGGACGAGGTCATCGACGAGGCGGTCACCCGCCTCAAGCGGCTGTCATCCGGCTAGTTCTCCGTGTCGGTCGTCGTGTCGGTCGTCGTGCCGGTCGTCGTGCCGGGGCCCTCGACCGGGGCGAGGGCGGCGCCGGCCGTCTCGGGGTCGGCGCCGGTGGCCAGCATCAGGTCCACCACGATCGACCGGAGCTGCGCCACGATGACGTCGGCGGAGAAGCCGAGCCGCTCGGGCCGCTGCCGCCCGGCGGTCGCGGTGAGCGCCTGCCGGGTCAGGACGGGGTCGCGGCCCGCCGCCAGCTCCAGTTGCAGCAGCAGTGCCGCCTCCGACACCTCGCGCATGGAGGCGGCCAGCGAGACGGGCGGCGGGGTGGGCTCGCCCAGCGACGCCAGGGTGCGTCGGGCCAGCACCCGGGCGTTGCGCAGCGCGTGGTCGATCGGGACGGATGCCTTCTGGTAGCGGGCGAGCCGGGTGCGGCGGTGCCAGTGCAGAGGGGAGACGAGGGCGACCTCCTTGCTGGTGACCAGCGCCTGCTGGAAGTCCTCGACGGTCGACTGGGTGCCGCGCCCCACGGCCAGCGCCTCGGCGGCCAGGTCGGCGTCGCCCCGCTCGATGGCGTCGGCCGCCCGTTCCAGGACCGTGGACAGCGCGTCGAGCACCGCGGAGGCGTGCCGGGCCGCGAGCGTGAACGGGCTGATCGGCAGCAGCGCCACCGCGGCGATGGCGATGACGCCTCCGGTCAGGGCGTCGAGCATCCGGTCGAGTCCGCCTCCGCCGGCTCCCGGCACGAGCGTGGCGACGAGCACCGCCGACGAGCCGGACTGGGCCACGAACAGCGGCGCGCCGTTCAGAAGCGTCGCCGTTCCCATGGCCAGGGCGACGACGAGGGCGAGCTGCCACGCGCCGGAGCCGATCCAGGCGACCAGCAGGTCGCCGACGCCGACGCCGAGGCTGACGCCGACCACCAGCTCGATGACGCGGCGCAGCCGCTGGCCGAGGCCGACACCGAGACAGATGAGCACGGAGATGGGCGCGAAGAACGGCCGCGGATGGCCGAGCAGGTGGATGGCCGCCGTCCAGGCCAGCCCGGCGCCGACGGCCGACTGGACGATCGCCGGCCCCATGTGCCCGAACGCCGCCACCCGTTGCCGCATGTGATCGCCGAGCCTCGTTGCCACCCCTCCACCCTGGCGGATCTTTATGACATTACGGTCACGCCACGCACCGTAGAAGATACCCACCCGTAATCCATCTTCCCCGGCATTCAGTCCGTCAGGGGACGTACACGTGGCCGGTGCGCCCTATCGTCGTGTGCGTGGAACCAAGGAGCCGGGAGGGCACCCGCAGGCGCATTCTCGACGCGGCCTGCCGCCTGTTCGCCGAGCACGGGTACGACGAGGTCACCATGCGCATGCTGGGCGCCGCGGCGAACGCCAACATCGCTCTCATCAACCGGTATTTCGGCTCCAAGAGAGAGCTGTTCGCCGAGGTCCTGGCGCAGCAGGGGCGCTTCCCCGGTGTGCTGGACGAGGGAGAGGACCTGGCCGTGCGGCTGGCCGAGTACGTGGCCGACCGGCTCGCCGCCGAGGGCGACAGCCCCGTCCTGGCCACGCTGGAGCGCTCGGCGTCCAGCCCGCAGATCCGCGAGCTGGCCCACGACCGGGTCCGCACGGCGATCCTGGAGCCGCTGAGGACCAGGCTGGGGGGCGACGAGGCCGAACTGCGCGCCTCGCTCGCCACGGTGATCGTCCTGGGGAGCGGGCGGTTCCGCCACCTGTTCGGGCCGATCACGCCCGGGGCGCGCGAGGAGGTGGTCAGCCGGCTGACCCAGGTGTTCCGTGCCTGCCTGAGCTGACGCGGCCCATCTCCAGGTACGCCGTCACCCGCCCGGCTCGGCCAGGAAGTCGTCCACCGCGCGCAGGAACTCCCGCCGCGCCGAGACGTGCACGAGGTGACCCGCCTCGATCGTGACCAGGCGGGCGCCCGGGATCAGCTCGGCCACCAGCTCCGACCGGAACGGGCTCGCCGTCCCGCCCGAGAGCACCAGGGCCGGCGCCGCGATCCCCCGCAGCCCGTCGCGCCAGGCCGGGTCCGGGGTGACGAGCTGCCGCTCCGTCTCGTGCATCATCCGCCAGTCGAACCCCGTCGAGTCGTCCTCCTCGACCGGCGCGCGGCCCTGCAGCGGGTACGGCTGCGGCGGGTCCTCCAGCACCAGCCGCCCCACCAGGCCGGGATGGCGGATGGTCAGCAGGCACGCGACGACCCCGCCCAGCGAATGGCCCACGACCACGGCGCTGCCGATCCCCAGGTGCCGGATCAGGGCCGCGACGTCGTCGGCCATGTCGGGGACGGCGTAGGAGCCGGGGTGCTCGCTGGCTCCGTGGCCGCGCAGGTCGGGCGCGATGACGTGATGGCGGGCGGCGAAGTGCTGGGTGATGCCGTTCCAGTCGTTGTGGTCGGCGGTGCGCCCGTGCAGGAGCACGAGCGCGGGGGACGTGGGATCACCCTCCTCGCGGAAGGACAGCTTGACTCCGTTGACGGCCGCTTCACGCATCACAGCCGCGACCCTACCGCCCGTCCCGCCCTCCACCCGGCTGTCCCGAGATGTGCAGACATTGGCAGATATTGGCGGATGTTGCCCATGAAGGGAGGGTGGGGCAGTGAGTAGCGTCGCCAGGGACGGACCGGCGGGTTTGGCCTGATGTTTGCGCGGGCCGGAGACGCGCCCGCCGGGCGGCCGGGTATCTCGCCCCGGGGAAGCGACCGGGGCAGGGGCGGAGAAGGGGCGACCGATGCCGGATCCGACAGAAGTGCGCAAGGTGCCGATCGAGAGCGTGACCGACGCCTCCGGCCTGGAACGGCTCATCGACGCCGGCGTCATCGAGGCGCACCGGGTGCTGGCCGTCGTCGGCAAGACCGAGGGCAACGGCGGCGTGAACGACTACACCCGCATCCTCGCCGACCGCGCCTTCCGTGACGTGCTGGCGGCCAAGGGCCACCCGGCCCCCGAGACCGTACCCCTGGTGTGGTCCGGAGGCACCGACGGCGTCCTCAGCCCGCACGCCACGATCTTCGCCACCCTCGACCCGGCCGCGGCCGTCCCGTCGGACGAGCCGCGCGTGTCCGTCGGCGTCGCGATGAGCGACGTGATCCTGCCGGAGGACATCGGCCGCCCCGCCATGGTGGAGAAGGTCGCGGCGGGCGTCCGGGAGGCCATGAAGATCGCCGGCATCGACGACCCGCGCGACGTGCACTACGTCCAGACCAAGACCCCGCTGCTCACCCTCGCCACCATCACGGAGGCGAGGAGCCGCGGCCAGGACACGGCCATCGAGGAGACCGGCCCGTCCATGGACCTGTCGAACTCCACCACCGCCCTCGGCATCGCCGTCGCCCTCGGCGAGATCGAGCCGCCCCGGGCCGACCAGATCCACAAGGACCTGTCCCTGTACTCGTCGGTCGCCTCCTGCTCCTCGGGGGTGGAGCTGGACCGCGCCCAGATCGTGCTGGTCGGCAACGTACGGGGGATCGGCGGCCGCTACCGGATCGGCCACAGCGTCATGAAGGACGCCCTGGACGCCGACGGCATCTGGGCGGCGATCCGTGACTCCGGTCTGGCGCTGCCCGACCGCCCGCACCCCTCCGACCTGGGCGACCGCCTGGTGAACGTCTTCATGAAGTGCGAGGCCGACCCCTCGGGCCGGGTACGCGGCAGGCGCAACATCATGCTGGACGACTCCGACGTCCACTGGCACCGGCAGATCAAGGCGGCGGTGGGCGGGGTGGCGGCCTCGGTGACGGGCGACCCGGCGGTGTTCGTCTCGGTCGCCGCCGTCCATCAGGGCCCCTCGGGCGGCGGCCCGGTCGCGGCCATCACCCGCCACTGACGACGAATCCTCCCGGCCTGGTCAGCCTGCGATCACGGCCTGGGGCTTCTTGAGCGGCTGGGTTGACATCTGAAATGGCCATTCCATATCTTTAAGTGGAACGCGTATTTCAGTATCACGAGCTGGGAGAGGCTCCATGCATGCGCTGCTCAGCGCCCCCGACACCCCCACGGGTGTGCGCGCAGGCCAGGCCCCAGAGCCGGTCCCGCAGGCCGGCGACGTGGTGATCGAGGTGGAGTGTTTCACCCTGGTCGCCCGCAACCTCGACCACGCGGCCACGCTGCCGCCGGGAAGCGTCCCGGGATTCGACGCGGTGGGCGTGGTGCGGCGGGCGGCCGACGACGGCACCGGTCCCGCGCCGGGCACCCGGGTGGCCACACTGGCGACCGGGAACGCCTGGGCGCAGCTACGTGCCGTACCCACGCACGAGCTGGCGATCGTGCCGCAGCGGGTCGACCCCGGCCAGGCCGGCGTCCTGCTGGTGCCCGGGGTGAGCGCACTGCGGGCCATCCGGCGGCTGGGCGCCCTGACCGGCCGCCGCCTGCTGGTCACCGGAGCCGCGGGCGCGGTCGGACACTTCGCCGTCCAGCTGGGCCGGCTCGCCGGCGCGCACGTCATCGCCGCGGTACGTGATCACGGCAGCCGGGAGCGGCTGGCGGCCCTGGGCGCCGACGAGGTGGTCACCGGGCTGGACCAGGTGTCCGCGCCTGTGCACGGCGTGATCGACTCGGTCGGCGGGCCGGCGCTGGCACAGGCCTTCGACCTGCTGGCCGAGGACGGCCTCATCCAGCAGGTGGGCGCGAGCTCGAAGCAGCCGACCACGTTCGTCCCGTACCAGATGGTCGGGCGGCGGCGCGCCATCGAGGGATTCTGGGCCGGCGACCGGTTCGGGCCCGACCTGGCCTATCTGCTGGACCTGCTCGCGGACGGGCGGCTCGCCCGGTTGGACGGCGAACGCGCCGAGTGGGGCGACATCGACGCGATCGCCCGGCGGCTGCGGGCGGATGACGCCCCCCGCCGGATGGTGGTGACTCTTCGTCATGATCTCTCCGCCCGGCCCGATGCCGACCGCTGAGCCGCCTGTTTCTCCCGTACCTTCTCCCGCACCGGCCGGTGTTCCCCGCGTGCGTCATCGACGACGACACCTTTGGAGTGGCAGTGAGCAAGAAAGTTCTGATCTCGGGAGCCAGCATCGCCGGGCAGACCCTGGCCTACTGGCTGACCAAGCACGGCTTCCGGACCACGGTGGTCGAGCGGACATCCGGGCTGCGGACCGGCGGCCAAGGCGTGGACGTGCGCGACCAGGCGCTGGAAGTGGTCGAGCGGATGGGCATCCTGCCGCGCATCCGGGTCGCGGTGGCCGATGTGCGCGAGATGCGGTTCGTGGACGCCGCGGGACAGCGCGTGGCCTCCGTGGAGCTCGCGAACGACATCGAAATCATGCGCGGCGACCTGGTGAAGATCCTCTACGACGTGACCAAGGACGACGTCGACTACGTCTTCGGCGACTCGATCAAGAGCCTGGCGCAGGACCCCGACGGGGTGACGGTTGCCTTCCAAGGCGGTGGCACCGGCCGGTTCGACCTGGTCATCGGCGCGGACGGGCTGCACTCCAACGTGCGGCGCCTGGCCTTCGGGCCGGAGTCGCAATTCCTCGACTACAAGGGCTACTACTTCGCCTTTGGCAACGCCGACGCGGCCCTGGGCGCGGACCGTACGATCACGATGTTCAACACTCCGGGGAAGATGGTCGGGATCTACCGCTCGGGCAACCACGCCCAGGCCAAGGCGTACTTCATGTTCCGGCGTCCGGAGCCGATGGACTACGACCATCACGACCTGGATGAGCAGCGCCGGCTGCTGAAGGAGCACTTCGCCGGCGAGACCTCGTGGCGGGCGCCGCAGCTCCTCGACGGCGCGCGGGCCGACCCTGACCTCTACTTCGACGCCCTGAGCCAGGTGCGCATGCCGTCGTGGTCGGCCGGCCGGGTGGCCCTCGTGGGCGACGCCGCCTACTGCGCCTCCCCCGCCTCGGGGGCCGGGGCTGAGCTGGCCCTGACCGGCGCCTACCTGCTCGCCACGGAGCTGGCGGCCGGAGAAGACCACCGGGAGGCCTTCCGCCGCTACGAGGAGAAGCACCGCGAGCTGGTCGACGTCAAGGTACAGATCAGCGACAACCTGGGCATGATGGTGCCGGAGACCCAGGACGACATCCAGGCCAGGAACGCCGCGCTCACAGCGATCCAGTGAGCCGCTCGGGCGCCGGAGCATTGAGGGCGGGCGGGTGTGTTCGGGCGCCGGCCGGGGGCGAGGGTAGTGTCGGGCACTGTGCCGACCATCCCGCGACCTCTCGACCCGGACGACGACGGACGTGCCGCGCCCGCGCTGGCCGCCGCGCTCGCCTCCTACCAGGACGGCACGGCAGGCCCGGCCGACGTGCTGGCCGTGCTCACCGGGGCCCGGCTCCTGGTCCCCGTCGTCGCCCTGCTGACCGAGTCCGAGGTCGGCGAGCACGGGCTGCGGCAGGAGAAGGAGAGCGAGATGGCGCTGCCCAAGCTCGTCGGCAAGGACGGCAGGCAGGCCGTGCTGGCGTTCACGGGCACGGACGCGCTGACGCGGTGGCGGCCCGACGCCCGGCCGGTGCAGGCCAGCACCCCGCAGGTGTGCCAGGCGGCGGCCCACGAGCAGGCGGCGGCCGTGGTCGTGGACGTCGCGGGGCCGGTGCCGTTCGTGATCGAGGGCGAGGTGCTGGAGGCGCTGGCCGCGGTCGCGTCGGGCACGCTCGACCGGCTCGCGGGCGCGACGGTGGCCCGCGTGCGACCGGCCCCTCGCCGCCGCCGCTGGTTCTCCCGCAAACAGACCTGACGTCCCGGCCCGCCGGGCGCCGATGTCGCCGCCCGCACACCTGGCGTCCCGGTCCGCCCGCACTCATGTCGCCGCCCGCTCGCTGACCGGCCCGTCCGCCTGCCGGCTGTCGTGGGGCGTCCGGCGGTTCTCGCGTCCGGCTGTCGTGGGGCGTCCGGCGGTTCTCGCGTCCGGTGCCGGCCGAGTCCGTCAACCTGGCCGCGCGAGACCCGGTCGCCGCACTAGGGTCGGCCTGTGGCGGTCCTGGTGGCACTGGCGGCGTTGGCCGGACTCCTCGCCGGCCGCTACGTCCGCGTCCTGGCCGGAGGCTTCACCGACGCCGATCCCGACGCCGATCCCCGTGCCGCTCCCGACGCCGTTCCCCATGCCGCTCCCGACGCTGATCCCGACGCCGATCCCCATGCCGCTCCTGACGCGGACTCCCGCACGGGCGCCCGTGCCGTCCCCGGCCTGGACGTCCGTGCCGAGGCCCGGGCGGCGTTCGGCCGTGCCCTGCGCACCTGGCCCGTCCCCGCCTGGCCGCCGACCGTGGAGGTCGCCACCGCCGCCGTCACCGCCCTGGTCGCCTGGCGTGCCGGGCTGCCGTACGTCTACCTCGCCGTCGCCGGCACCGCCCTCGCGCTGATCGACTGGCGTACCTCCCGGCTGCCCGACGCGATCACCCTGCCCTCGTACCCGCTGCTGGCCCTCAGCCTGCTGCCCACCGGAGAGGTGCCGCGCGCCCTGCTGGGCGCCGCGGCGCTCGCGGCCGTGTACGGCGTGCTGTGGCTGGTCAGGCCGGCCGCGATGGGGCTCGGCGACGTGAAGCTGGCCGGGCTCATCGGCATGGCCGCCGCCGCGCGGGGCTGGGAGGCGTGGGCCGTGGCCGCCGTCGCCGGGCAGCTCCTCGGCGCCCTGTACGCCCTCGCGCTCCTCCTTACCGGGCGGGCCACCCGCGACACCCAGTTCCCGCTGGGGCCGTTCATGCTCCTCGGCGCCCTGGTGGCCGTCTGCCTCGACGGATGAGCGGACAAACGGCGGATCCAGGGCGGATCGGGTGGGTGCGCGTCTCGGCTGGTGAACGGTGGGCCATCCCACTGGGCGGGACGTGGAAGACTTGGACGCATGTTGCGCTGGTTGACCGCCGGAGAGTCTCACGGGCCGGAGCTCGTTGCCGTCATGGAGGGCCTGCCGGCCGGGGTCGAGGTGACCACGGCCGCCATCGACGAGGCGCTGCGCCGCCGCCGCCTCGGCTATGGGCGCGGCGCCCGGATGAAGTTCGAGCAGGACCAGGTGACGATCGCCGGCGGCGTCCGCCACGGCCGCACCATGGGCAGCCCGATCGCCGTGCGCGTCGGCAACACCGAGTGGCCCAAGTGGGAGAAGGTCATGGCGGCCGACCCCGTCGACCCGGCCGAGCTGGAGGGGCTGGCGCGCAACGCGCCGCGCTCGCGGCCCCGTCCCGGCCACGCCGACCTGGCGGGCATGCAGAAGTACGGCTTCGACGACGCGCGGCAGGTCCTCGACCGGGCCAGTGCCCGCGAGACGGCGGCCCGGGTGGCGCTGGGCGAGGTGGCCAGGCGCTTCCTCAAGCAGGCGCTCGGCGTCGACATCCTCAGCCACGTCACCGAGATCGGCGGCGCCGGGACACCGGCCGAGACCCTGCCCGGCCCGGGCGACCTGGCCCGGATCGACGACGACCCGGTCAGGTGCGCCGACCCCGAGGGCAGCGCCGCCATGGTGGCCGTCATCGACCAGGCCCACAAGGACGGTGACACGCTCGGCGGCGTCGTCGAGGTGCTCGCCTACGGCCTGCCGCCCGGCCTGGGCAGCTACACCCACTGGGACCGCCGCCTCGACTCCCGACTGGCCGCCGCGCTCATGGGCATCCAGGCGATCAAGGGCGTGGCGGTCGGCGACGGGTTCGAGACGGCCCGCCGCCCCGGCTCCCGCGCCCACGACGAGATCGAGTACACGACCGAGGACGGCGTCAGGCGCATCACCAACCGCGCCGGCGGCGTCGAGGGCGGCATGACCAACGGCGAGGTCCTGCGGGTCAGCGCCGCCATGAAGCCGATCTCCACCGTGCCGCGGGCGCTGGCCACGATCGACGTCAAGACCGGCGAGGCCGCCAAGGCCCACCACGAGCGCTCCGACGTGTGCGCGGTCCCGGCCGCGGGCGTCGTGGCCGAGGCGATGGTCGCGCTGGTGCTGGCCGACGCCGCGCTCGAGAAGTTCGGCGGCGACTCCGTCGAGGAAGTCGCCCGTAACCTGTCCGGCTACCTCTCCTCCATGGTGATCAAGTGACCAGAGCCGTGCTGATCGGACCGCCCGGGTCCGGCAAGACCACCCTCGGCCGGCTGCTCGCCGAGCGGCTCGGCGTCGCCTTCCGCGACACCGACGCCGACGTGGAGGCCGTCGCCGGCAAGTCCGTCGCCGACATCTTCGTCGAGGACGGTGAGGACCGTTTCCGCCAGTTGGAGCACGCCGCCGTCCGGCGAGCGCTGGCCGAGCACGACGGCGTGCTGTCGCTCGGCGGCGGCGCCGTGCTCAACGAGGAGACGCAGGCGCTGCTCGCCGGCCACCCCGTCGTCTACCTCCAGGTGGGGCTGGCCGACGCGGTGCAGCGGGTCGGCCTGGCCTCGGCCCGGCCGCTGCTCGTGCTCAACCCGCGCAGCCGGCTCAAGAAGCTCATGGAGGAGCGGCGGCCCGTCTACGAGCGGCTCGCCGTCCTGACCGTCGTCACCGACCAGCGCGCCCCTGAGGAGCTGGCCGACGAGATCCTGAAGGGGCTCGCCTCATGACCGCGACGAGGATCACCGTGCGCGGCGACAGCCCGTACGACGTGGTGGTCGGCACCGGCGTGCTGAGCGAGCTGCCGGGGCTGCTCAAGCCGGGCGTGCGCACGGTCGCGGTGGTCCACCCGGCCGGGCTGCCGGAGATCGCCCGTCCGGTGTGCGCGTCGCTGTCGGACGCCGGGTTCGACGTGGTGGCGCTGCCCGTGCCCGACGGCGAGCAGGCCAAGACCGTCGAGGTGGCGGCGCAGCTGTGGTCGGCGTTCGGCCGCTACGGCGTCACCCGCTCCGACGCCGTGGTGGGCGTCGGGGGCGGGGCCACGACCGACCTGGCCGGGTTCGTGGCGGCCACGTGGCTGCGCGGCCTCCAGGTGGTGCTGGTCCCGACGACGCTGCTCGCGATGGTCGACGCCGCCGTCGGCGGCAAGAACGGCATCGACACGCCCGAGGGCAAGAACCTCGTCGGGACGTTCCTGCCGCCCTCGGGCGTGCTGTGCGACCTGGCGACGCTGGGCAGCATGCCGCGGGCCGACTACGTGGCGGGGCTCGCGGAGATCATCAAGGGCGGGTTCATCGCCGACCCGGTCATCCTCGACCTCATCGAGCAGGACCCCGCCGACGCCACCCGCCCCGAGGGCCGCCACACGCGCGAGCTGATCGAGCGCAAGATCCAGGTCAAGGCCGACGTCGTGGGCGCCGACCTGCGCGAGGCCGGGCTGCGCGAGATCCTCAACTACGGCCACACGCTCGGCCACGCCATCGAGCGGGCCGAGCAGTACCACATGCGCCACGGCGAGGCCGTGGCGATCGGCATGGTGTACGCGGCCGAGCTGTCCCGGCTCGACGGCCGGGTCGGCGCCGACCTGGTCGAGCGCACCCGTTCCGTGCTCACCGCCGTCGGCCTGCCCACGGCCTACCGCGCCGACGCCTGGCCGCGCCTGCGCGACCACATGCGGCTGGACAAGAAGAACCGCGGCGCCAAGCAGCGCTTCGTGGTTCTCGACGGGCTGGCCAAGCCGGGCCGCCTGGAGGACCCGTCCGAGGAGCTGCTCGAAGCCGCCTACCAGGAGATCTCCCACTGAGACCGTCATGAGACACTACGGCTCCTTCGTCGCGCTCGGCGACAGCTTCACCGAAGGCCTCAACGACCCGGGCCACGACGGCCACTACCGCGGCTGGGCCGACCGGGTCGCCGAGCGCCTGGCCGCCGACGACCCGTCGTTCCGTTACGCCAACCTCGCGGTCCGCGGCAAGCTGCTCGGGCAGATCGTCGAGCAGCAGGTGCCCCTGGCCGTGCAGATGGCGCCCGACCTGGTCAGCCTGTGCGCGGGGGGCAATGACCTGCTGCGGCCGGGCAGCGACCCGGACGTCATGGCCAAGACCCTGGCCGGGGCCGTGCGCGACCTGCGGGCGAGCGGGGCCGACGTGCTGCTGTTCACCGGCGTCGACCCGCGCGACACGCCGCTGATGCGCCGCCTGCGCGGCCGCTTCGCCATCTTCTACCTGCACATCCGCTCGATCGCCGACCTGTACGGCTGCAAGCTGGTCGACCAGTGGTCGATGCAGGGTCTGCGCGACTGGCGCGCCTGGAGCGACGACCGGCTGCACATGAACGAGGACGGCCACAGGCTGGTCGCGGCCCGGGTGCTGGACGTGCTGGGGGTGCCGTTCGACGACTGGCGCAGGACGTGGCCGGAGCGGACGACGGACCCCCGGGCCAGGCGGCGCGAGGACGCGCAGTGGATCCGCGAGCACCTGGTGCCCTGGGTGAGCCGGCGACTGCGCGGCACCTCCTCGGGCGACGGCCTCGACCCCAAGCGCCCGGACCTCGCGCCCTGGGAGCACTGACACCTGCCGCGGTACGCAGGTCGGACCGGCTCACGCACTCGCGAGCTTGCCCTGGGCCTCCGCCGAGAGGTCCTGCCAGTCGGCCCAGGTCTTGAGCCGGTCGGCGTAGGCCTGCTGGAGCATCGGGTAGAAGCCCAGGCCGAAGAGCACCCGCAGGGGCGGGGTGTCGGAGTCGACGATCTTGAGGAGGGCCTGGGCCGCGGCGGCCGGGTCGCCGGCGGGCTGGTTTCCCACCATGCCCGCGAGGCGCCGGCGGAGGCCGTCGTAGACCGGGTTGGTCTCGGCCAGGTGACCGTTGTTGAGGGGATCGGGGTTCTTGCCGGACCTGGTGGCGAAGCCGCCGGGCTCGATGATGGTCACCTTGATGCCGAAGTCGGCGACCTCGTGCGCGAGGGCCTCATTCAGGCCTTCCAGGGCCCACTTGGAGGCGTGGTACGCGCCGCCGAGCGGCATGGCGATGAGCCCGGCCGCGGAGGACAGCTGGACGATGTGCCCCGAGCGCTGCTCGCGCAGGTAGGGCAGCGCGGCCTGAACGACCCACACCGCGCCGAACACGTTGGTCTCCAGCTGGTCGCGCAGCTGCTGCTCGGTCAGCTCCTCGATCGCGCCGACCTGGGCGTAGCCGGCGTTGTTCACGATGACGTCGAGACGGCCGAAGTGCTCCTTGGCCCGCTTGACGCCCTCGAAGACGGCGGCCTTGTCGGTCACGTCCATCTGGAGCGGGAGCACCGCGTCGCCGTAGGTGGCGACCAGCTCGTCGAAGCTGTCGGTGTTCCGGGCGGTCGCGGCCACCTTGTCGCCGCGTGACAGCGCGGCCTCGACGAAGTCACGGCCGAGGCCGCGGGACGAACCGGTGACGAGCCAGACCTTGCTCATGATGTCTTTCCGTTCCTTCTGCGGTGCCGCGCGGGTCGTCCACGCGGCGTCCTGACAACCATGAGGCGCCGGCGACCCGGACTTTGTGACAGGGCGGTCATGTGACATACACCACCGATCGCGGATGTCACACCGCGGTGGGGGCCGGCGTCTTATGCGTGGAGCACAGATGAGAGCAACGTTGAGAGCATGTTGAGAGCAAGAGGCGGGAGCCGGCCATGAACGAGCGCAGCGGGCCGACGACGGGCGCGGCCGGGCCGCTCGCCGGTGGCGGCCGGACGGACACCGCCACCGAGGCGTTCGTCGCGCACCGCAACCTGCTCTTCACCGTGGCCTACGAGATGCTCGGATCGGTGGCCGACGCCGAGGACGTCCTCCAGGAAACCTGGCTGCGGTGGATGAAGGTCGACGTGGAGCAGGTGCACGACGAGCGCGCCTACCTGGTGCGGATCACGACCCGGCGGTCGCTCGACCGGCTGCGCACCATGAAGCGCCGCAAGGAGGCGTACGTCGGCCCCTGGCTGCCCGAGCCGCTGCTCACGGCGCCGGACGTGGCCGAGGACGTCGAGCTCGCCGAGAGCGTGTCGATGGCGCTCATGCTCGTCCTCGAGACGCTGTCGCCCACCGAGCGCGTCGTCTTCGTGCTGCGCGAGGCCTTCGACGTCGGCTACGACGAGATCGCGGACGCCGTCGGCAAGAGCCCCGCGGCCGTCCGGCAGATCGCGCACCGCGCCCGCCGGCACGTCGAGGCCCGCCGCCCCCGCGAGGTGGTCTCCCCGGACCAGGCCCGGGCGGCTCTGGAGTCGTTCCAGCGCGCGCTGGAGACCAGGGACCTGCAGGGCCTCCTTGACGTGCTCGCCTCCGAGGTCGTCCTGGTGAGCGACGGCGGCGGCGTCAAGCAGGCCGCGGCGCGGCCGATCGTCGGGGCCGGCAAGGTGGCCCGCTTCATCGTCGGCGCCGTCGGCAAGGCCGAAGTCGCGCTCACCGCCGACCACACGGTGGTCAACGGCAACCCGGCACTCCTCCTCCGCGCGGACGGCGAGATCGACGGCGTCATAGCGATCCGGGTCGAGAGCGGCCGCATCACCGGCCTCTACTACGTCCGCAACCCGGAGAAGCTCACCCGCATCGAATCCGAGATCCCCCTCACCCTGCGATGAACACCGGCGACGAGCCGGCCCCCGGCCTCGAAGCGACCCGGGCTCGTCGATGGCGCAACGAACTCAGCCAGATCCATCACTGGGAGGTCATTCATGACGAAGAGCGTGGCCGGCGACCTCGCCGGCCTGGAGCTGCCGGTCGAGCGTGGCTGCCCGTTCGCCCCGCCCGCCGAGTACGAACGGCTCCGCGAGCGGGCGCCGATCAGCAAGGTCCGCCTGGTGAACGGCGGCGAGGCATGGTGGGTGGCAGGGTATGAGGAAGGCCGTGCCATCCTCGCCGACCGCCGCTTCTCCTCCGACCGGCGCAAGGACGGCTTCCCGATCTTCAACGTCGACGCGGCGACCCTGCAGCAGATCCGCAGCCGGCCGCCGTTGATGATCGGCATGGACGGCGCGGAACACTCCGCGGCCCGGCGTCCGGTGATCGGCGAGTTCACCGTGAAGCGGCTGGCCGCGCTGCGCCCGCGCATCCAGGGCATCGTCGACCGGTTCGTCGATGACATGCTCGCCACCGACCGGCGCCCGGTCGACCTGGTGCAGGCGCTGTCCCTGCCGGTGCCCTCGCTGGTGATCTGCGAGCTGCTCGGCGTGCCCTACACCGATCACGACTACTTCCAGAGCCGCACCACCGTGGCGGTACGCCGGACCTCGTCGCCGCAGGACCGCCAGCGGGCCTTCGCCGAACTTCGCGCCTACATCGACGACCTGATCAGCCGCAAGGAGTCCGAACCCGGCGATGACCTGTTCAGCCGGCAGATCGCCCGGCAACGCCAGGAGGGCGCCCTCGACCACGAGGGCCTGGTGAGCCTGGCCTTCCTGCTGCTGACCGCCGGACACGAGACCACGGCGAACATGATCTCGCTCGGCGTGATCGGGCTGCTCACCCACCCGGAGCAACTGGCTCTGATCACGGCCGACCCGGGCAGGACGCCCATGGCCGTGGAGGAGCTGCTGCGCTACTTCACCATCACCGACACGGTCGTCTCCCGGGTGGCCACCGAGGACGCGCAGATCGGCGGGGTCAGCATCGCCGCCGGCGAGGGCGTCATCGTCTCCAGCCTGTCGGCCGACTGGGACCCGGCGGCGTTCGAGAATCCGGCCGAACTGGATGTCGAGCGCGGGGCCCGCCACCACCTCGCCTTCGGCTTCGGCCCGCACCAGTGCCTCGGCCAGAACCTGGCCCGGATGGAGCTGCAGATCGTCTTCGACACGCTGTTCCGCCGCATCCCCACCCTGCGGCTCGCCGCGCCGGTCGAGGACCTGGCGTTCAAGGAGGACGCCGTCATCTACGGCGCCTACGAACTCCCGGTCACCTGGTGAGGAGGACCTGAACGCCGGACGTCCGGTGGAGCGGATCAGGCATGGGGGCCCGGTCGGGACCGGCCGGCCGGGCGGGTCAGGAAGGGCGGGTCAGGACGGGTCCGTGGACAGGCGTTGGAGGGCGGCGCGGGGGACGGCCGGGTCGGTGGTGCGCCAGAACGGCGGCAGGGAGCCCAGCAGGAAGCCGCTGTAGCGGGCCGTGGCCAGCCGGGGGTCGAGCACCGCGATGACGCCCCTGTCGTTCTGCGAGCGCAGCAGCCGGCCCGTGCCCTGGGCCAGCAGCAGTGCGGCGTGGGTGGCGGCGACCGTCATGAACCCGTTGCCGCCCTTGGCCGCCACGTGCCGCTGCCGGGCCGAGGTCAGCGGGTCGTCCGGGCGCGGGAACGGCACCCGGTCGATGACCACCAGCCGCAGCGACGGCCCCGGCACGTCCACGCCCTGCCACAGTGACAGCGTGCCGAACAGGCAGGTCGGCTCGTCCTCGGCGAACTGCTTGACCAGCAGCATCGTCGAGTCGTCCCCCTGGCACAGCAGCGGGACGTCCAGCCGGTCACGCAGCGCCTCGGTGGCGGCCTTGGCGGCCCGCATGGAGGAGAACAGGCCCAGCGTCCGCCCGCCGGCCGCCTCGATGAGCTCGGCGATCTCGTCGACGTACGCCTCGGGCAGGCCGTCGCGGCCCGGCTGGGGGAGGTGCTTGGCGACGTACAGGATGCCCGAGCGCTGATGGTCGAACGGCGACCCGACGTCGATGCCCCGCCACTCGGCGGCCTTGGCGGCCCGCTTGTCGGCCGCCCCAGAGCCGCCCCCCGAGCCCGCCCCGGAGTCGCCCGCGGCTCCCGCCCCGGCGTCCGCGCCCGCGACCCCCCCGCCCGTGTCCG
>NZ_JBEXDT010000078.1:0-46255 GCF_040605905.1 Nonomuraea sp. NPDC005501
TACGGCCGTCCGTGCAGCACGGCGTCGTTGAAGGCCGTGAAGATTTAGTGGCCGAACGGGCCGAGTCCTAAGGACGCCACCACCGTCAAGGTCGGCGGCGTGCTGACCAAGACCAGTGCCAGCGGCTACTCCACCAAGGACGCCGAGATCGGCGCCAGGGCCAGGTTCGCGCGGGCCAACGCCGAGGGCGGCGTCCACGGGCGGAAGATCGAGTTCGTCGGCGCGGAGGACGACGGCCAGGACGCCGCGAAAGGCGACGCGGCGGCCAGGAAGCTCGTGCAGCGCGACGAGGTGTTCGCCCTGGTGCCCGTGCACGCGCCCAACTTCGGCGGCGCGGCGTTCCTGGAGCAGCAGGGCGTGCCGTGGTTCGGCTGGGCGACCGGCCCGCAGTGGTGCGGCACCACCACCGGGTTCGGCTACAACGGCTGCCTCGCGCCCAAGAAGGGGGCCGGCTCGCAGACCTGGTGGGGCCGGCAGCTGGCCGACCTGCTCGGCGGCGCCCAGGGCAGGAGCGTCTACGTCCAGACCACCGACTCCAGCGGCAGCAAGTACGGCGGGACGACGATCTCCCAGTCGTTCACCGCGGCCGGGTTCGAGCTCGCCGGCCTGAACTCCGGCCTGCCCGCCGCCGCGCCGCCCCCCGACTGGCTCCCGTACGTCAACAAGATCATGACCTCGGACGGCGGCAAGGCGCCCGACGTCGTGGTGTCGGTCATCGCCGGCACCAAGTTCAACGTCGGCCTCTACTCCGCGCTCAAGCGGGCCGGCTACCGGGGCGTGATCACCGACGCGACCAGCTACGACGCCGCCGTGCTCAAGGACCCGGCCGGCGCGCAGGCCCTGGAGGGCGTCGTCGCGGCGCCGATGTTCGAGCCGTTCGAGTCGGCCGCCCCCGAGATCGCCACGTTGAGGGCCGACGTCGAGAAGGTCGCGGCCGGCACGACGCTCACCCAGCACCTGGCGATCGGCTACTGGGCGGCCGACATCTTCCTCGACATGCTCACCAAGACCGGCAAGGACCTCACCCGCCAGAAGTTCCTGGCCACCGCCAACGGCGACTACACCTACGAGAACGCCGGCTTCGGCCGCGTCCGCTTCCCCGCGGACCACACCGAGCCCAACGGCTGCGGGGCCCTGGTCAGGCTGGAGGGCGGCGCCTTCAAGGTCGCCAAGAGCCTGAAGTGCTTCGACAACGTGCCGCTGAAATGATCGCCGGCTACATCCTCAGCGGGCTCGTAACCGGCGCCGTCTTCGCCGTCATGGGGGCGGGGCTCACCCTGTCGTACGCGGCCACCGGCGTGTTCAACTTCGCCCACGGCGCCGTCGGCTTCGTGACCGCCCTGCTGTTCTACCAGTGCGACCGCGCCGGGCTGCCCGCGTGGCTGTCGGGGCTGCTGGCCGTCGGCGTCTTCGCGCCCGCGCTCGGCTACGCGCTGCACCGGGCCATGTTCCGCGGGCTGGCCCGCGCCGGGGAGACCGCGCAGATCGTCGGCACCATCGGGCTGACGATCGCGCTGCCCGCCCTCGGGCTGCTCGCCGTGGACCTGCTCGGGCTGCCGCCGGCCGACGCCGCCGCGCTGCCGCGCGGCGTCGGCCCGCACCCGGCCGTCACCCTCGATGTGCTCGGCGTCCGCCTCGACACCGACCAGCTCATCACCTTCGCGCTCTCGGCCGTCACCGCCGCGGGCCTGTGGGCGTTCCTGCGCCACACTCCGTACGGCCTGCGCATGCGCGCCTCCGTGGACCGGCGGCGGCTCGCCACGCTGCGCGGCGTGGACGTGGACGCCACCTCCGCCCTGGCGTGGATGCTCGGCTCCGGCCTCGCGGGGCTCGCCGGGGTGCTGGCCGTGCCGGTCATCGGCCTCGACGCCACCGCGTACACGGTCCTGCTGTTCGCCTCGGCGACGGCGGCGGTGTTCGGGCGGCTGCGGTCGGTGCCGTGGACGTTCGCCGCCGGGCTCGGGCTGGGCGTCGTGCAGAACCTGGTCGCCGGGTACACCGACTTCCTGGAGGAGATCACCGGGCTGCGGACCGCGGTGCCCGTCATCCTGCTGTTCGCCGGGCTCGTGCTGCTGAACCGCTCGCGGGAGCGGGTGGCGGGCAGCTCGGCCGAGGACGCGCCGGACCATCTGACCGGGGTGCCGCCGTGGCGGCGGCGCCTGCCGTGGGCGCTGGCGCTCGTGGCGCTGCTGGCCTTCACCGTGGCCGGGCCCGAGTACTACGTGGGCGTCGCGGCCAACGGGCTGGTGCTGGCGCTGATCTTCTGCTCGTTCGTGGTGGTCACCGGGATCGGCGGCATGGTCAACCTGGCCCAGGCGTCCTTCGCCGCGATGGCCGCCCTGACCTGCGGCTGGGCGTACGCGTCGGGGCTGCCGTTCTTCGTGGCGATCGTGCTCGGGGTGCTGGCCGCCTGCGCGGCCGGCCTGCTGGTGGCCCTGCCCGCGCTGCGGCTCGGCGGCCGGGTGCTGACGCTGGCCACGCTGGCCCTGGCGTTGCTCGCCGACCAGGTGCTGTTCCAGGTGGACGCGTTCAGCAACGGCACGATCGGCTGGCCGCTGCCCGCGCTCGGGCTCGGGTTCGCCGACACCTCGGACCCGCGGGTGCGGGTGGCGCTGCTGCTCGCGCTCGTCGGGCTCGCCGGGCTGCTGGTGCGCAACCTCGAACGGTCGGCCTCCGGGCGGGCCGTCCTCGCGGTCCGCTCCGCCCCGGCGGCGGCCGTCACCTCGGGCCTGTCCGCGCCCCGCGCCAAGATCACGCTGTTCGTGCTGGCGTCGGGCGTCGCGGGGCTGGGCGGCGTGCTGTTCGCCGTGTCCAAGGAGTCGATCACGGCGACCGACCTGCCGGCCTTCTCCGGGTTCGTGTGGCTGGCCGTGGTGGTGCTCCAGGGGGTGCGGCGCGTGGGCGGGGCCGTGCTGGGCGGGCTGGTCGCCGCCGCCGTGCCCGAGCTGCTCGCCGCCTGGGGCGTGTCGGCGCACGTGGGAGCCGTCCTGTTCGGCGCGGGCGGCGTGATCCTGGCCCAGCACCCGGACGGGGTGCTGGCGCAGCTCGCCGAGTCCCGGTCCCGCCGCAGGCGCAGCCGGGACCCGCAGAGCCGGGACCCGCAGAGCCGGGACCCGGAGAGCCGGGACCCGGACCGGCGCGAGCCCGTCGTGGGGGCGGTCCGCGAGCCCGCCGATCAGGTCGCGGACGGCGCGCCGGCGTTGTTCCGGCTGGAGGGCGTGGTGGCCGGATACGCGGACTGCACGGTGCTGCGCGGCGTCGAGCTGTCCGTACGGCCCGGCGAGGTCGTCGCGCTGCTCGGCGCGAACGGCGCCGGCAAGTCCACCGCCTGCGCCGTGGCCGCCGGGGACCTGCCCGTGGCCGCCGGCCGGGTGCTGCTCGACGGCATGGACGTCACGCTCTGGCCCGCGCACCGCAGGGCCCGCGCCGGGGTGCTGCTGGCGCCCGAGGGCCGGGGCGTCTTCCCCGGCCTCACCGTGGAGGAGAACCTGCGTACCTGGCTCGACGACCCCGCGCCCGCCTACGAGCGGATGCCGCAGCTCGCCGCCCGCCGTACCGTCCTCGCGGGGGCGCTGTCCGGCGGCGAGCAGCAGCTCCTCACCCTGGCGCCGGCCCTCGTCAGGCCGCCGCGCGTGCTCGTCGCCGACGAGCCGTCGCTCGGGCTCGCGCCGCTCGTCGTCCGGCAGGTGTTCGAGGTGTTCGCCGAGTTGCGGGAGCGCGGGGTGGCGCTGCTGCTGGTGGAGGAGAAGGCGACCGAGGCGCTGGCCGTGGCCGACCGGGTGGCGTTCATGCGGCTCGGCCGGATCACCTGGACGGGGCCGCGCTCCGAGGTGGACGCCGACCGCCTGACCGCCGCCTACCTGGGGGTGTCCTGATGCTGCGGGTGATGGACGTGTCCGTGTCCTTCGGCGGGGTCAGGGCGCTGGACGGGGTCTCGTTCGAGGTGCCCGAGGGGCAGGTGTGCGGGGTCATCGGGCCGAACGGCGCGGGCAAGACGACGCTGTTCGACGTGGTGTCGGGACTGCGCCGGCCGAGCGCGGGCCGGGTGAGCGTGGCGGGGGAGGACCTGACCCGGGTGTCCGCGGTCCGGCGGGCCCGGCGCGGGCTGCGGCGCACGTTCCAGCGCACCCAGGTGTTCGGGCGGCTCACCGTGGCCGGCAACGTGCTGGCGGCACTCGACTGGCACGGCGGGGGCGGCGGCCTGGCCGCCGACCTGGTCGGCCGGCCCGCGCGCGGGCGGCTGGAGCGCGAGCGCGGGCGGCGCGTGGACGAGGTGCTGGAGCTGTGCGGCCTCACGGCGCTGCGCGACGCGTACGCGGCGGCGCTGCCGGTGGGGCAGCGGCGGCTGGTGGAGCTGGCCCGCGCCCTGGCCGACCGCCCGAGGCTGCTGCTGCTCGACGAGCCCACCTCCGGCCTCGACGCGGAGCAGACGGCCCGGCTGCGCGCGGTCGTCGGGTCGCTGGACACGACGGTGCTGCTGGTCGAGCACGACATGGGCTTCGTCATGGACGTCTGCGACCGGCTGGTGGTGCTGGACCTCGGCCGGGTCATCGCCGCGGGCGCCCCGGCGGAGGTCCGCGACGACCCGGTGGTGCGGGCGGCGTACCTGGGGTGAGCCACGTATCTCAGAACGGCGGGGACGCGCGGATCGTCTCCAGCAGGTGGGCGTGGACGCGGGCGACCGGCTCGGCGGACAGGCCGCCGGAGCGGACCGCGAGATAGCCGGTGTTGATCGGCGGCACCTCCGGCTCGGCCAGCGTCACCAGCGCGCCCGATGCCAGGTGCGCGCGGCACAGGTACGAGGGCAGTACCGACCAGCCCATCCCGGCCAGCACCGCCGCCACGACGGCGCGCAGGTCGGGGATCACCACCTGCGCGGCCATCGACGGGCGGCGGCCGAAGACCGTGCGCCAGTAGCGCCGCACGATCGGCAGGTCCTCCGCGTACGCGATCAGCGGCAGCCCCGCCGGCCACTCACCCGCCACGGACGGGGCCGCCACCAGCACGAACTCCTCGTCGTACACCGGCTCGGCCTGGATGCCCCGATGGCGCGGCCGGATCGTGGAGATCACCAGATCGAGCCGCCCGGCGGCGAGCCCGGCGAGCAGGTCGTCGGCCAGGCCCAGCGTGAAGCGCACCCGGAGCCCGTCGCGCACCAGCGGCGCCAGCATCGGCACCACCTGCTCCGACAGGAACTCCGCCGGCCCGCCCAGATGCACCGCCCGCTCGGCCGGCAGCCGCGACCCCACCACGGCGTCCAGCGTGTCCAGGGACGGGGCCACCCGGCGGGCCAGCTCGTCCGCGGCGGCCGTGGGCGCCACGCCGCGGGGCAGCCGGTCGAACAGCGGCCGGTCCAGCGCCGCCTCCAGGCTCCTGACCTGCGCGGTGACCGCGGGCTGCGACAGCCCGAGCGTCTGCGCCGCCGCCGTGATCGACCCCGTGCGGTGCACCGCGAGGAACGTCCTGAGCAGATCCAGTGATACCGACATATCAGTATTCTGATGGCTAGGCGTGCCTTGCGCTATTTGTGGCTGATGGCCGGGAGGGACATCCTGGAGGCATGACCAAGCGCATTCTCATCGCACTGACCAGCCATGACGACCTCGGCGGCGTGCGCAGGACCGGCTACTACGTCTCCGAGGCGGCCCACCCGTGGGAGGTGTTCCGCACGGCCGGGTTCGAGGTGGACGTGGCCAGCGTGCGCGGCGGCGAGCCGCCCCAGGACGGCCACGACCCGTCCGACGAGGTCCAGAACGCGTTCCTCGCCACGGAGGCGGCCCGCGACACGGCCAGGCTGGCCGACGTGGACGGCTCCGCGTACGACGCCGTGCTCTACGCCGGCGGACACGGCACCATGTGGGACTTCCCGAACGACCCCGACGTCGCCCGCGTCGGCCGGGAGGTCTACGAGCACGGCGGCGTGGTGGCCGCCGTCTGCCACGGCCCGTCCGCCCTGGTGAACCTCGCGCTCTCCGACGGGTCGTACCTGGTGGACGGCAAGAGGGTCGCCGGGTTCACCAACAGCGAGGAGAAGGCCGCCGGCGTGGACGGCGTCGTGCCGTTCCTGCTGGCCGACGCGCTGGAGGAGCGGGGCGCCCGGCACGAGGGCGCGCCGGACTGGCAGGCCCAGGTGGTCGTCGACGGCCGCCTCGCCACCGGCCAGAACCCCGCCAGCGCCGGGCCCCTCGCCGAGCGCGTCGTCGAGCTGCTCGGTCAGCGGTAGCACCGGAGGTAGGGCGGCCCGTCCGCGGAAAGAGACGGGTCATGACACTGCACCCCAACCTCGACCCGGAGCTCCGCGCGGCCCTGGAGCGGGCGCCGCTGACCCTGCTCGAAGCGGCGACGCTCACCCCGGAGGCCGTCGCGCGGCAGCGGGCCGAGATCGACGCCCTGCTGGCCCTCGCGCCGCCGCCGGGCCCCGGGGTGACGGTCGAGGACCGGCGGGTGCCCGGCCCGGAGGGGGCGCCGGACGTCCGCCTGCGGCTCTACCTGCCGGTCGGCGAGCCCGCCGGCCCGGCCGGGCGGCCCTGCCTGTACTGGATCCACGGCGGCGGCATGGTCCTCGGCCGGCCGGAGATGGACGACGGCCTGCTCGCCGGGTACGCCGAACGGCTCGGCTGCGTCGTCGTCTCCGCCGACTACCGGCTCGCGCCCGAGCACCCGCACCCCGCGCCCGTCGAGGACTGCTACGCGGGTCTCGTGTGGACGGCCGCGAACGCCGCGGCGCTGGGCGCGGACCCGGCCCGGCTGGCCGTGGCGGGCATGAGCGCGGGCGGCGGCCTGGCCGCGGCCACCGCCCTGCTCGCCCGTGACCGGGGCGGACCGGCCCTGGCGTTCCAGCTCCTGGCCTGTCCGATGCTCGACGACCGCGGCGTCACCGCGTCCAGCCGCCGCCTGGCCGACGCGCTGCTGTGGAACGGGGCGGCCAACGCCTTCGGCTGGCGGGCCCTGCTCGGCGACCGCACGGGTGGCGGCGACGTCTCCCCGTACGCGGCGCCCGCGAGGGCGACGGACCTGTCCGGGCTGCCTCCGGCCTTCGTCGACGTGACCGAGTTGGAGATCTTCCGGGACGAGGCGCTCGACTACGCGCGGCGACTCGCCGAGGCGGGCGTCTCGACGGAGTTCCACCTGTACCCGGGCGCCTTCCACGGGTTCGACGTGCTGCTGCCGGACACCGAGCTGGGACGCGCGGTCGCGGCGGCGCGGCTGGCGGCCCTCGGGCGGGCCTTCCGCCGCCCGCCCGGCCTGGCCAGTTGACCAAGCGTGCGCTAGGTTGGTGTCGTGGATCTCGACTTCTCCCGGGCCGAGCAGGACTTCCGCGCCGAGGTCCGCGACTGGCTGGCCGCGCACGTGCCCGGCCCGCTGCCGTCGATGGACACCCCCGAGGGCTTCGAGGCGCACCGCGCCTGGGAGGCGCTGCTCGCCGCCGCCCGCCTGTCCGCCGTCTCCTGGCCCGAGCGGTACGGCGGGCGAGGCGCCTCGCTCATCGAATGGCTGATCTTCGAGGAGGAGTACTGGGCCGCCGGCGCGCCCGGCAGGGTCAGCCAGAACGGGATCTTCCTGCTCGCCCCCACCCTGATGACGTACGGCACCGAGGAGCAGCGGCGCGCCTGGCTGCCCGGCATGGCCCGCGCCGACCAGGTGTGGGCGCAGGCGTGGTCCGAGCCCGAGGCCGGCAGCGACCTGGCCGCGCTCACCTCCCGGGCCGAGCGGGCAGACGGCGGCTGGCGGCTGTACGGGCAGAAGACGTGGAGCTCCCGGGCCGCCCACGCCTCCCACGGGTTCGGCCTGTTCCGCAGCTCCGGGGCGCGGCACAAGGGGCTGACCTACGTCATGTTCCCGCTGGACGACGTCACGGTGCGGCCCGTCGCGCAGCTCGACGGGCTGCCGGGGTTCGCGGAGCTGTACTTCGACGGCGTGTACGTGCCCGACTCGATGGTGATCGGACAGCCCGGTGAGGGCTGGCGCATCGCCATGGCCACCACCTCCTCCGAGCGCGGCCTCGCCCTGCGCAGCCCCGGCCGGTTCCTGGCCACCGCCGACCGGCTCGTGGAGCTGGCCCGCGACGCCGACCCGGCGCTCGCCGACCGGGCCGCCCGGTGCTGGACCGACGCCGAGGCGTACCGGCTGCACACCTTCCAGACCGCGCGCCGGATCATGGCCGGGGAGGAGATCGGCTCCGCGTCCAGCATGGGCAAGGTCTTCTGGTCCGAGCTGGACCTGCGGATGCACGGCCTGGCCATGGAGCTGCTGGGGGAGGGGGCGGGGCGGACGCCGTGGCTGGACGGGTTCCTGTTCGCGCTGGCGGGGCCCATCTACGCGGGCACCAACGAGATCCAGCGCACGATCATCGCCGAGCGCGTCCTGGGGCTGCCCCGATGAACTTCGCCTTCACCCCCGACCAGCTCGCCCTGGCCGAGACCGTCCGGGACGTCCTGGCCGAGCACTGTCCCGCCTCCGCGCTGCGCACCGAACGCCTGCCCGCCTGGGACCGGCTCGCCGCCGTGGGCTTCTTCGGGCTGCTCGTCCCGCCCGAGGCCGACGGGCTGGGGCTGCGCCTCGTGGACGCGCTGCCCGCGCTGGAGGAGACCGGCCGGGCCTGCCTGCCGGGGCCCGTCGTCGAGACGGCCGTCGTGGCGCCGTACCTGCTGCCCGGGGTGCCCAAGCTCGCCTCCGGGGCGGTGCGCGTGAGCGTCGTGCCGCCCGGCGGCGTCGGCGCGCCGGACGCGGACCTCGCCGACCTCATCGTGGTCCCCGGGACCTCGCCCGGCGCGGGGACCGGTGCCGTCGTGCCGAGACTGGTGGCGCGGGAGTCGGCGCGGCTGTGGCCGGTGCCGGGCCCCGACCCGTGCCGCCGCCTGTCCGAGGTGTCGTTCACGGAGTCCACGCCGGTGGAACGGCCGTTCGCGCCGGCGCTGCGGGCGGCCACCGTGGCGACCGCCGCCCAGCTCATCGGGGTCGCCCGGCGGCTGCTGGACGTCTCCGTCGCCTACGCGGGGGCGCGGCGGCAGTTCGGCGCGCCCATCGGGTCGTTCCAGGCGGTCAAGCACCGGCTCGCCGACGTGGCGGTCGGGATCGCGTTCGCCGCGCCGCTCGTCCACCGGGCCGCCCTGTCGGTGGACGCTCAGCCCGGAGGAGATGTGGAGCGGGACGTGAGCGCCGCCAAGGCCGCCGCCGGTGAGGCCGCCGACCTCGCCGCCCGCGCCGCCCTCCAGACGCACGGCGCCATCGGGTACACCGAGGAGCTGGACCTGCGGTTCTGGCTGGCCCGCGCCTGGTCGCTGTCGGCCGCGTACGGTGGCACGGCCGAGCATCGGGCCAGGATCCGCGAGAGCCTGACCGGTGGCGTCACCCGGCGGTACCCGTGAAGTACGGCGTGCCCCTGGGCCTCGTGCACCCGGCCGCGTGGAAGGACGTCGCGGTGGCGGCCGATCGGCTCGGGTTCGAGTCGGTGTGGCTGCCCGAGCACCTGGTGTTCACCACCGACCTGTCGTCGGCCGCGTACCCGGGCACCACGGAGCCGGGCATCAAGCCGTCCACGCCGCTGTTCGACGCCCCGGCGTACCTGTGCTGGCTGGCCGCGCTCACCACCCGCGTCCGCCTCGGCACGGCCGTGCACCTGCTCGCGCTGCGGCACCCGTTCGTGTCGGCGCGCGCCTTCGCCACGCTCGACGTGGTGTCCTCGGGCCGGGCGATCTGCGGGGTCGGGGCAGGGTGGTACCAGGGCGAATGGGACGCGGCCGGGGTGCCGTTCGTGGACCGGGGCGCCCGGCTGGACGAGGCGGTCGAGGTGACGCGGCGGCTCTGGAGCGAGCCCGTGGTGGCGCACTCCGGGAGGTTCTACAGCTTTCCCGAGGTGGCGTTCGAGCCGAAGCCCGTACAGCACCGGCTGCCGATCCTGTGCGGCGGCGAGTCGCCCGCCGCGCTGCGCCGGGCCGCGCGGCTGTGCGACGGGTGGATCAGCATGCCGCACACGCTGGAGTCGATCCGGCCGCAGCTCGACCGCCTCGCCGCGCTCGGCGGGACGAGATCGGTCACGGTCCACGCGTACGAGCTGGGATCGCCGGACGAGGTGCCGTCCTGGGCCGCGCTGGGGGTGGACCGGCTCATCGTCCGCCCGTGGACCCGGAGCAGGGACGCGGTGTCGAGCCTGGAGTCGTTCGCGTCCCGGTACGGGGTGACGCCCGGCGCCCGGGAGACGAGGGTGGGGTGAGCGCCGGGTCCTGGTCCTGGTCCGGCTGACGGTGTGCGTCTCGTTGTCACGTCAGCCGGGTCAGGCGCGGTGGCGGCCCCTCCGGGCTCCGGTGCGGCGGCCCTCGCGGGTCCCCGTGGAGGACCGTTCCGGGGTAGGGGAGACGGGCGTGGACATGGCCGGCGTCCTCGGCGTGGCGGGGGACGCGGCGGGTTGCGCGGGGCCGGTGGTCGCCGGGGTGGCGTGGGCGGGGGCGGCCAGGGCCGGGGCGCGGCGCGGTTCGGGGGAGCCGTCCGCGGCGGTGTGGACGGGGGAGCGGTGGCGACGGCCCCGGAGCGGCGTGTCCTGGGGGAACTGGTCGGACCAGCGGGGCTCCAGCTGGCGGACGTCCCAGCGCCCGCCGGCCCGCTGCGCGTCGGCACCGTGCCCGCCGGCCCGCTGCGCGTCGGCACCGTGCCCGCCGGCCCGATGGGCGTCGGCTCCGTGCCCGTCGCCTCGGTGGGACGTGGGCTGGGCCCAGTAGGGGTCGATCCGGCGGGCGTCCATG
Organism: Nonomuraea sp. NPDC005501; assembly: GCF_040605905.1. Taxonomy (NCBI): domain Bacteria; kingdom Bacillati; phylum Actinomycetota; class Actinomycetes; order Streptosporangiales; family Streptosporangiaceae; genus Nonomuraea; species Nonomuraea sp. NPDC005501. The sequence continues at coordinate 10,740 of NZ_JBEXDT010000078.1, forward strand.
TGGTGCGGCTGCTCGGGGCGGTGCTGGGCCGTACCACGGTGCCGGCGACCGCGCGGGGCCGCGTCGGGCGAGAACGCGACGGGCTCCTCGACCGGGTGCCCGCTCCGGCGCCGGCGCCCCCGGTAGCCGCCGGAGGAGCCGTCCTGCCGCGAGAACCGTCCCTGATCGGCGTACGCGGCGTGCGGGGCGTCCCCGTGCGCGGCGTGCGGGGCGTTCCCGTGCGGGGCGTTCCCGTGCGGGGCGTTCCCGGCGTGCGGGGTGGCGGAGGACCGGCGGCCGAAGGCGTCCCACGGCTCCTGCTCGCGGGGCGGCAGGCCCTGGGCGTCCCGCAGCAGGCTCCGGGCGTCCCGCACCAGGTGCGCGACCTCCTGGGGCAGCGCCTCGACGGCAGGCCACGGCTCCGTAGGCGCGTACCGCGACGCCGGGCCCTCCGCCCGGCGCGACCCCTCCGCCCGGCGCGACCCCTCCGCCCGGCGCGACCCCTCTGCCCGGCCCGACCCCTCCGCCTGGTGCGGCGTGTACGCCACCGGCTGGGGATCGTGGCGCCGGACCGGTTCGGACGTGTGGGTGGACGAGCGCGCGCCGGCGGCCGCCATCGGTCGCGGGCCGAACGCGTCGAACGCGCTCGTCGCCTCCGGGATCGTGAAGGTGCCGAACGGCAGCGCCAGCCGGGCCGCGACCGTCTCCAACGGGACCCTCTGCCGTACGGCGGCCGGGTTCAGCGGTGCGAACCGGTCCAGGCGCGCCGGGTCCATGGGGGTCAGGCGGCCGTCGGCGTCGGACGTGAGGGGGGTGGGGCGGCGGTGGCGGCGCTCCGTCGTGGCGTCGACCGGGACGATACGGCGGGCGCCGAGCGCCTCCAGCGGGGCGCTCTGGTGGATGGCCGTGGGCTCCAGCGGGCCGGCGGCGCCCCGATCCGGGTGCCGGTCCGGGAACAGCTCGGCGAGGATGTCCGGGTGGAGCGGGAGGGGGCCCGTGGCGGCGGGGTCCGTCGGGAAGAAGTCCGCGGCCGAGGGGGAGCCGGTGCCCGGCGTGGCCGGCGCCGAGGGAGGGGCCGAGGAGGTGAGCGCGGCCGAGCGCGGTGCGGCGACCGGCTCCACCGTGTCCAGGAGGGCGTCGGCGGCCGTCGCCGTGGACCTGCGGCCGGAGCGGTGCCCGCCCGTGGCACCGCTCGCCAGGGCCGGCCGGGCGTGGGCCGGGGTTCCGGCGACCAGGGTGGCGCCGGCCGTCGCTGTGGCGCCGGCGGCGAGGGCCGCTCCGGCCGTGGCGCGGGCCGTGGCGGTGGCGAGGGTCGAGGCGGCCGTCGCCGTGGAGCGCGTCATCAGGGTCGCGGCGGCGGCGGGGGCGGTGGCCGGGCGGCGGGTACGGCGGTGGCGGCGGCGGGCCGGGGAGGCCGGGACCGGGGCCGGGGTGGCGAGGGCGGGCCGGGCGCGCAGGTGCCGCGTCTTGGCCACCGCCAGCAGCGCGAGGGCGGCGACCAGCGCGGAGCCCACCAGCGCCGGCGACTCCAGCGCCGGGGACGGGTGCGGAGCGGCGGCGTCCACGGGCGGCGGCGACAGGGGCTCGCTGGTGACCGCCTTGGTGCCGGCCGTGACGGGCTTGGCGTGCTTGCCCTTCTTGGCGGCCTTGTCGGCGTTAGCGGTGGACCCGGTGGTGGGGGCGACGGCCTGGGGCTTGGCCTGTGCCTGGGCGGTGGGCGCCGGGGTGGGGGCCGCGGCCTGCTGGGCCCCGTTGGTGGGCTTCGCGGTGGGCTTGGCGCGGGCGGCCAGCGGGGGAGCCACGATGTTGACCTCGGAGTACGGGATCAACGCCCCGAGCGTGCTGTCCGGCGCCTGGAGCTGCGTGGGGTCGCTGCCGGGGGGGACGATGGGCTCGACCGAGTCCCGCCGGAACGCCTCCTCACGGGCCTTCTTGTCCAGGCGCTCCTTGATCCGCCACGGGTAGCCGTAGCCGACCACCTTGCTCGTGTCACGTTCCTTGCGCTTGGCGACGCCGCCGTCGATGTTGCCCTCGATCGTGTAGATCGTGTCGCCCTCGACGCGGGTGACGATGCCCACATGGTCGATCTTGTCGATGCTCCGGGAGCCGCTCCAGTCGTAGAAGACGAAGGCTCCCGGCTGGGGCTTGTGCCCCCATGCGTCGTGCTTGCGGAACCACTTGGCGTGACTGACGGTCCAGGCGAACTGGCCCATCCAGTCCTCGTAGCCGAGCTTGTGCGCGGCCCACGAGAGCATCATGTCGCACCACGGCGCGGAGGTGTAGTCGGCGTCGAACTCGACGTTCTTGCCGTACCAGTCGCCGAACTTGGTGTAGGCACCGCCCCTCTCCGAGTAGCCCAGCTGGCCCTCGAGGAGGTCGATGAACTTCCGCATCTCTGGCGTCATCTAGTGCAGAGAAACCTTTCGGGCAAGACCGGGTTTATCACCGCAGCCTGGGGTACTCGGGGTATCCCGGGACGCATGTGACTGTCCGGAGGCCTGTAGTCATCCGTGATGTCGGAGGCTACCGTGACAAAAAGGCAGGTCAAGCACGCGTCAAGCGCGCGTCGCGCGCTCGGCGGTGGGAAGGTGCTGGTCAAGAGCTTGCCAGGTTTGTCCAAAGAACGTGTCGTTTATAGGTAAAAGATCTAGCTCTAGCGCCGAAGATCCCGATTTGATAGAACGTGTTCTAAGATGCGGTCCATGACGATCGACGTCGCCTCTCAGGACGCCCGGCTCGAAGCCCTCTGTGCCCTCGCCCGCGGGACCAGGGACTTCATGGACGCCGTGACCCTCACCGAGGTGGGCGAGGACGAGATCGCCGCCGTCGCCGCCGAGCTGGCCGCCCTGACCGCACGCCTGCGGGCCGCCTCGCGGGAGACCCCGCAGCCGCTGGAGATAGGCGCGGACGGCACCGTACGGCACCTCGGCAACGCCGTCACCGGCGCCGCCAACCCGCACGCGCTGCCCCTGGTCGTGGAGCGCGACCCCGAGGGAGGCGTACGGGCCGACATCGCCTTCCGGGCGCTGCACGAGGGGCCGCCCTCGGCCGTCCACGGCGGCATCAGCGCGATGATCCTCGACCATCTGCTCGGTCAGGCGGTCGCCGCCGCCGGGATGGGCGGCCTCACCGGCACGCTGACCGTCCGCTACCGGTCGACCGTCCCGTACGGCCGGCCGCTGGTGGCCACGGCCGAGCACAGCCGGAGCGAGGGGCGCAAGTCGTGGGCCGACGGGCGCATCGCGCTGCCCGACGGCACCGTCCTGGTGGAGGCGACCGGCCTGTTCATCACCCCGAGCGCCTGGATCGGCCGCCGGCTCCCCTGAGGCCGGCCAGGCGCCCGGTCAGTGCCCGGCGCCGGTCGTCAGTACCCCGCGCCGGTCGTCAGGCCGCCGTCCACGGTGAACTCGCCGCCCGTGCAGTAGCTGGCCCGGTCCGAGGCCAGGAACGCGACCACGTGGGACACCTCCACCGGCTTGGCGAACCGCTTGATCACCATGGACCTGACGAACGCGTCGGCGTCGACCTCGCCCATCATGTCGGGGTTCATGGCCATGGAGGTGTTGATGGCCCCGGGGTGGACGGAGTTGACGCGGATCTTGAAGCGGGCCAGCTCCCGCGCCGCCGACTTGGTCACGCCGCGCACCGCGAACTTCGAGGCCGCGTACGCCGACAGCCCCTCGGCGCCGACGAAGCCCTCGATCGAGGAGATGTTCACGATCGAGCCGCGCCCGGCGGCCTTCATCGGCTCGATGACCGACTTGACGCCGAGCCAGGTGCCCTTGAGGTTCACGCTGATCACCCGGTCGAACTCGTCCGGCTTCATGTCCGCGATACGCCGAAATTTCAGAATCCCGGCGTTGTTGACCAGGATGTTGAGCCTGCCGTGCAGCGAGACGGCGGTCTCCACGGCCCGGCCCCACTCCTCCGGGCTCGTCACGTCGTGATGCACGAACGACGACCCCGTCTCCTCCGCCAGCGCCTTGCCCTCCTCGTCCAGCACGTCGCCGAAGACCACCTCGGCGCCCTCCTCCCGGAACAGCCGCACGTGCGCCTCGCCCATGCCGCGCGCCCCGCCGGTGATCAGCGCCACCTTGCCGTCAAGCAGTCCCACCACGACCTCCCGCCGCGACCGCCACCGCGGCCGCCTCCATGGACCGGTACACCGGGACGCCGGCCCGCGCGGCGATCCCCCTCACCTCGTCCTCCACGCCCGCGGGCGCGCACTCGCCGTTCCGCGTGACCAGGGTGAACCTGGTGCCGGACAGCTCGTCCTGCGCCCGGCCGAGCGCGCGGGCGTACTCCAGCAGCGGCTCGGCCGCGGTGCCGTACGTGAAGAAGCTCTGCACGTTGACGTGCGCGACGACGTCCCGGTACGGCCGGCGGCGCAGGATCGCGGCGACGGCCGACGGGACCAGGTCCGACCGGGCGCGCGGCCCGACGGGCACCTCCAGCGGGTTGGCCAGGGTACTGCCCGCTCCCAGGCCGAGCCCGCGCAGGTCGGCGAGGACCTCGCCGGGCAGCGGGTCCAGCCGTGTCCCGGCCCGGTCGAAGGCGTCGGCCGCGAGGACGCTCGCCCCGCCGCTCGGCCCGATCACCAGCACTCCGTCGCCGGACACGGACCGCGTGCCGTGCGCCTGGAAGAACGACAGCACGCCGATCAGGTCGTCCTGGCTGCCCACCAGCGTGGCGCCGGTCTGCTCGGCCAGCGCCCGCCAGATCCGCCCGTCGCCGACGAGCCCGCCGGTGTGGGAGGCCGCGGCCCGCCGCCCCTGGGGGCTGCGCCCGCCGACCAGCAGCGCGACGGGCAGCGTGGTCGCGGCCAGCGCCTCGTACAGGGCCCGTCCCTCGCGCGGATCCTCCAGATACAGGCCCACGGCCCGCGTCTCGGGGTCGTGCGACAGCCAGCGCAGCAGCTCGGCGGGCGTGACGTCGGCCGCGTTGCCGACCGTGGCGACGCGGCTGAACGCCAGCCCGCGCCGCTCCCCGACCTTGATCACCTCTCCGGCGAGGCCGCCGCTCTGCGAGATCAGCGCGACGTTCCCGGGCGGTCCGAGCCCGCCGCCGGTGAACGTCTGCCGCCCGCGCGGGCAGTACACGCCCATGCAGTTGGGCCCGAGCAGCCGGGTGCCGGCCGCGCGCGCCGCCGCCACCAGCTCGGCCTCCAGCTCGGGCCGGCCCGCCTCGCCGAACCCGCCGCTCATGACCTGCGTGTACGGCACGCCGGACGCCTGCCGTACGACATCGGCGCATCTGTCGGCGGGCACCGCGACGAGCGCGTAGTCCACGCGGACCTCCGCCAGCGACGGCACGGCGGGCACCCCGGCCACCTCGGCGGCCTCGGGATGGACGGCGACCACGGGCATCCCCGCGGCCCGGTAGAAGTCGAGGAACATGTTGCCGAAGTTCGGGCGGGTGGTGGAGGCGCCGACCACGGCCACGGCGCGCGGCTCGAACAGCGGCCGGAAGTCCGTCCCCCCGGCGTTCCACGCGCCTTCGGCTGAGGGGGCGGCTGAGGGGGCGGCCGAGGGGGCGGCTGAGCGGGCGGCGGGCAGGTAACGGGCGTCCACGGCCACCACGCCCGACGGCGACGCGATCACCGGGTTGGCCTCGAACTCGCCCAGCTCCAGCCGCTCCCACAGCCCTCCCGGCCCGCCCAGCGTCATGAGCAGCTTGACCACCGCGCCGACGTCCACCCCCGGCCGGCCCCGGTACCCGTGCAGCAGCGCCGAGCCGCGCAGCGACGCCAGCATGCGGCGGGCGTCGTCCTCGGAGACCGGGCACAGACCCAGGGCGGTGTCCCGCAGCGCCTCGGCCCATATCCCGCCCAGCCCGGCCAGCAGCACCGGCCCGAACCCGGGATCGCGCACCAGCCCGGCGATCAGCTCCACCCCGGCCCCGGCCTGCTCCTCCACGAGGAACCCGGCCGGGGTGATCCCGCGCGCCGACAGCGCCTCGCGCATCCGCCGGGCCGCGTCCTCCACCTCGCGGAGCCGCAGGCCGAGCCGCACCGCGCCGGCGTCCGACTTGTGGACGAGCCCCGGCCCGAACGCCTTGAGCACCACGGGTTCGGCCAGCCCCGCCACCGCTTCGGCATCAGGGGCGGTCGTGATCACGACGCCGCGCGGCACCGGCACCCCGGCCTCCCGCAGCAGCGCCTTGGCCTCGTGCTCGGGCACCGGCTGGGGCACGTCCTCGACGGCGGCCATCGCGTCAGCGCTCCAGCAGGCGGTGGAGCTCGCGCCGCAGCAGCTTGCCGGGCCCGCCCGACGCGTCCTGGAAGTGCGGCAGCTCGTCCACCACCAGGATGTGGTCCGGCCGCTGGTGCGCCGGCAGCGTGTCGGCCAGGGCCGCCGCCAGCTTGGCGGAGTCCAGCGTGTGGCCGGCGCGGGGCACCACGGCCAGCAGGATCTCCTGCTCCACGGCCTCCCGGCCCTCGACGTGCGCGGGGACGCCCGCCGCGCCCGCCTCGGCGACGCCGTCCAGCGCCGCGGCCGCCTCCTCGACGGCCACCGGCTGGCTCCAGACGCCGCCCTTGAGAATCGCGTCCTCGCGCCGCCCGAGGACCCGCAGCACCCCGTCGTCGGAGACGGCGCCGAGGTCCCCGCCCACGTACCAGCCGTCGCGCAGCACCTCCGCCGTCCGGCCGGGCAGGCCGTCGTACCCGGCCATCACGTGCGGGCCCGCGAGGTTGATCTCGCCGATCCCGCCGACCACGCGCTCGCCGGTGGGCCCGGTCACGCGGACCGCGTTGCCGGTGCGGGCCCGTCCGGACGCCCCGAGGGGGGTGGAGCCGTCGTCGACGCGGCCCATGCAGGTGTACGGCGCCTCGGTCTGGCCGTAGTAGGAGTAGACGGCGGCGCCGGGCAGGCGGCTCTTGACGCGGTCGAGCATGGTGGCGGTCAGGGGCTCGCCGCCCAGCATGATGACCTCGACGGACGACAGGTCCACGCCCTCGTGCTCGGCCGAGCCGAGCAGCGCCGCGTAGAACGACGGGATCTGGGACACATGGGTGACCCGCTCGCGCGGCACGACCCGCAGGAAGTTCGCCGGCCCCCAGTCCTGCTCCAGCACCAGCCGCATGCCCGCGTACAGGGCCGGGCCGGCGATGGCCGGGAACCCGATGCCCCAGATGATCGCGCCCGTGCCGAACACCGCATCGGGACCGCGCGGCACGTCCAGCCAGATCTGGGCCGTGGCCAGCGACGAGGCGTGCGTGTGGACGACCGCCTTCGGCAGGCCGGTCGTGCCCGAGGTGTAGTAGAGGGCGAGCGGGTCGTCGTATGCGCCCTCGATCGGCGGCTCCTCCTCGGACGCCTCCGCGGCCAGCGCGTCGAGATCCACCGTGCCCGAGTCCACCGTGTCCGGGTCCACCCGGTCGTCGCCGGGCCCTCCTACCTTCATCCAGGTGGTCACGCCCGGCAGCGCGGGCCTGATCTCGGCCACGGCCCGCTCCACCGTCGAGTCGTACACGAAGGCCGTGCAGCCCGACTGCTCGACGACCGCGCGCAGCGTGTCGGCGGGCCAGTACGGGTTCAGGGCGGCGGTGACCACGCCCGTCTTGGCCTGCGCCAGGTAGGTCTCGGCGACGTGCAGGGTCTCGTTCAGCAGCGCCCCGACCCGCTGACCGGGGGTGATCCCGGCGGCGAGGAGCGCGTGGGCGCGGCGGTTGACGAGCCGGTTGAGCTGGTCGTAGGTGAAACGGCGCTCGCCGCAGTAGGTGAGCGCCTCCCTGTCCGGGGTTCGCAGGGCCCCGGCGGTCAGGATCGCGTGGCCGTAGTTGCCGTAGGGGGATCGCGCCATGGGAGCCTCCGGATCAGCGGTCGAGCTGGAAAGGAGTGCCGGCAATCGGTCAGAGGGGTCGCCGCGTACCCGGACGCGGCGAGGGGCGGTCAGAGGGGGGCGTAGAGCACGAAGACGTTGCCCGACGGGTCGCGCAGCACGGCGCGCGTCTCGTGCGGCCCCTCCTCGGGCGCGCGCACCACCTCACCGCCACGGGCGGACAGCTCCCGTACGGCCAGCGCCACGTCGTCCACCCGGTACGAGGGCGCGGCCGTGTCGGCGACCTGCTCGGCGGGCCCGGCCAGCGCCACGGTCACGCCGCCGCCGTCCAGCGCCGCGAACCGGTCGCCGTCGCGGAACTTCACCGGCAACCCGTAGAAGGCGATCGCCTGGTCGAGGTCGGCGACGGGGATGAGCACGTTGCCGAGCTTCCCGAGCACGCTCACAGGGGTCTCCAATGCGGTAGGTCGTCCAGGAACGTCACCCGCACCGGCATCCCGATGCGGACCTCATCCGGCGCGCAGCCGACGACCTGTCCGAACACGCGGGTCCCTTCCGGCAGGTCCACCCAGGCCAGCACGTACGGCTCCCGTCCCCGGTAGCCGGGCGCGAACGACCGGTGCACGACCGTGTACGTGTGCACCACGCCGTCGCCGGAGACCGGCTCGAAGACGAGCCCGTCACCGCCGCACCACGGGCAGTCCGCCTCGGGGAGGTGGACGCGCCGTCCGCAGTCCGTACAGCGCTGGACGACCAGCTCGCCGCGCCTGCAGGCGGCCCAGTAGGCGGAGGTGTCACCGGTCATCGCTTGCCAAGCTAGCGCACGCTTGGTTACCCGACAAGGGCGCGACGGCAGCCCCGGGACCGTCGACCGGTGCCCGGCCGCCGGCGCGCCCGGATCGGCGACCGCCGGATCAGTGGTTTCCGGCGGTCCCGAGGGCACCGGACGGGGGCACTCCGTCGCCAGGGGGCGCCTGCGGGTCCGGAGGAGAGACCGCGGGGTCTCCTCGGGACCCGGAGAGGGGGACGGGGTCGCCGGGCCGGGGGCCGGGCGGGGCGACGGCCCGGCCGGGCGTCGGCGCGGGGCTCGCCGTGGGGGAGGGGGTGGGCGTGGGCGGCGGGCAGGGACCGCCGTCCACCTCGACCTCGCTGATCTGCGGCCCGTTGTCCGCCGCGGGCTCCGTCAGCACCATGAGGCCGAAGTGCGCCCGCGTGCCGCAGGGCACGTCGCCGAGGTCGCGCAGCACCCCGCTCGTGTACACGGTCTCGCCGGTCAGGGTGCGCGTCTCCCGGGCCACCGTACGGGCCGGTCCGTCGCCGTCGCGCCGCGTGTACGCGATGCGCAGCCGTACCGGGCCGGTCCCCTCGGCGGACACTCGTACCGAGCCCGCCGAGCCGCTCCACCCCACGATGCCGGCGGAGCGGACGACCGGCGCGGTGGCCGGGGAGCTCGGCGAGGTCGGCGAGGGCACGCCCGGCGTGGGCCGCGCGGACGTGACGGGCCCAGGAGAGGCGGGGACGGTGGTGACGGGGCCCACGGGAGCCGGTGTGACCGGACGTGACGCGACCGGACGTGACGGGGCGGTACGTGAGGACGGTGGGCGTGAGGAGGCGGGCGCGGCCGGGCGGTCCGTGCCGGTGGTCCTCCGGCGGGACGGGTCCGTGGCGTCGCCGGACGTGGACCGTTCGGGCGCCTCGGGCTGCGGCATCAGCACCGTGCCCGGGTCGCGCGCCAACCGGCCGCCCGACGCCGCGACCGCGATGGCCATGACCGTCACGGCCGCGCCCGCGATCCACAGGTGGGGCGGCAGCTTCGGCACCCTCAGCAGCCGGTCGCGCAGCGGCCGGTCCCGCCGGGAGGCGCGGCCGGTCGTCGCCGAACCGGACGGGGCCAGCGGGAAGCGCAGCGCGAGCAGCGTGGCCAGCTCCGCCAGCTGACGACGGCCCCGTTTCTCCCAGTCGGCCCCGTAGCCCGCGACCGCGTCCTCCTCCAGCTCCGCCGCGAACCGCCGCGCCGAGGCGTACCGCTCCGCCGGGTCCTTGGCCAGGCCGCGCCGCAGCAGGTCGCGCAGCGTGTCGGGCACCACCTCCAGCGGCACGGGCTCGGCCAGGTGCAGGTCGCGCAGCTCCAGCACGCCGCCGGCCCGGAACGGAGGCCGTCCCTTCACGGTCTCGAACAGCAGGCACGCCGCCGCGTACAGGTCGGCGGGCGGCCCGGCGGCGCCCCGGGTCCACAGCTCCGGCGCCATGTACGGCGGGCTGCCGGCGGGCACCCCCGGCTCCTCGGCGTGGACCACGACGCCGAAGTCGCCCAGCTTGGCCGTGCCGTCGGCCTGGACGAGGACGTTCTCGGGCTTGACGTCCCGGTGCGCCACCCCGCGCTCGTGGGCCGCGGCGAGCGCCAGCAGGGTGGCCTTCAGCACGGCGAGCGCCGCCTCCGGGCTCGCGTGGCCGTGCTCCGACAGCAGGGCGCGCAGCGAGACGCCGTCGACCAGCTCCATCACCACGGCCGCCCGGGCCGGTGTCTCGACGTACTCGTGCAGCTTGACCACGTGCGGGTCGTCGATCTCGACGAGGGCCGGGGCGTCCACCCGGAAGCGCTCCATGAACTCGGCGTCCCGGCGCAGGGTGGCGTTCAGGTACTTGATCGCCACGTAGGCGCCGGTGGTCTCGTAGGTGGCGAGGAACACGCGGCCGGTGTGACCGCCGCCGAGCTGGCGCACTTCCCGGTACCCAGGGACCAAGTCCAACCCCCATCACGCGAGCCTTCTCCGGTTCGACGGTCTCACCCGGGGCGCGGGTTGTCACGACTGGTGATATTTCGCCCATGGTTGTGCTGGCGTCACTCGGGGTGGCGGGTGGGGCTCGTGTACGCTGGACATGCTCCCAAGCAAGCGCTCGGCTAACTGGAGGCCAGGGTGGACCGCGAGGCTGTGCTCGTGATGGAGATGCAGAGGGGCGTCATCGGCGATCTCACGAAATTTCCGGATCTGGTGACAGCGTGCCGGCTCCGTGACGTCGTCCCCAACGCGGCGGCGGTCCTGGACGCGGCCCGGGCGGCCGGGCTCCCCGTCGTCCACTGCACCGCCGCCTTCCGGGCCGACCGGGCGGGCTCCCACACCGGCAACTGCCCGTTCATCGTCTCCCTGCTCGACGACCCCGCCCACATGCTGGAGGGCACACCGGCCGTCGAGGTGCTGCCGGAGCTGCGGGAGCCCGGCGACCTGGAGAGCCGCCGGTACCACGGCTTCTCGCCGTTCACCGGCACGTCCCTGGACATGACGCTGCGGTCGCTGGGCGTCTCGTCGGTGGTCGCCGTCGGCGTGTCGCTGAACCTGGGCATCCCTGGGCTGGCCCTGGAGGCGGTGAACCTCGGCTACCGGGTCACGGTGGTCACGGACGCGGTCGCCGGGATACCGGAGGAGTACGCGAGGGCCGTGCTGAAGCACACGGTCAGCCTTCTCGCGACCCGAGTGACGGCGGACCGGCTGGTGGAGCGCTGGAAGGCCGACGACGGGACGGCCGGGGAGGTACGGCGATGACGGAGGAGGGGAAGCCGGACGGAACCGAGGCGGACGCGACGGTGGCGGACGGGACGGTGACGGACGGGACGGTGACGGACGGGGCGGTGACGGACGGGCCGGTGGCGGGAAGCGGGCTGATGGAGGGGCTGCGGCTCGACGGGCGGACGGCGGTGGTGACCGGGGGAGCGGGGGCCATCGGCGCGGCCGTCGCCGGTGACCTGACCGCCCTGGGCGCCCGCGTCGTGGTGGCGGACGTGGACCTGGAGGGCGCGGGCAGGGTCGCCGCCGGGCTGGCCCGGGCCGTCCCCCTGGGCGTGGACCTCGCCGTACCGGAGTCGGTGGAGCGGTTCTGCGTCGCGGCCGGCGACCTGGGCCTGGACGTGGACATCCTCGTCCACAACGCGGGCGTGTCCATCGTCGAGCCGTTCACCGAGAGCGACCCGGCGGCCTGGGAGCTCATGTGGCGGGTGAACCTGCGCGGCCCGATGCTGATGACCAAGCTGCTCCTGCCGGGGATGCTGGCGCGGGGCTGGGGGCGGCTGGTGTTCGTCTCCTCCGACGGGGCGCGGGCCGGCTCGGGCGGCGAGGGCGCGTACGCGGCGACGAAGGCGGGGCTGTTCGGGCTGGCCAAGACCCTCGCCAGGGAGGCGGCACGGGCGAACGTCACCTCCAACGTGGTCTGCCCGGGCCCCACCGACACGCCGATGCTGCGCCGCGTGGCGGCCGCCGAGCCGGGCCTGGTCGAGAAGATCTCCAGGGCCGTCCCGCTGCGCCGCCTCGGGACGCCCGCCGACGTGGCGGGCCTCGTCGCGTACCTGTGCACGGACCGCGCCGCCTACATCACCGGGCAGACCCTGTCGGTGAGCGGCGGCGTGACCATGCACTGAGGACGGCACAGGGGGGACGGCACAGGGGGGGACGGCACAGTGGGGACGGCGGCGCGGTCACAGGGACCGGTAGACGGCCTCCGTGAGCCGGTACGCGCGCAGGCTGCCGGAGACGGCGTCGGCCATCCGGTTCATGACGTAGGCGGCGGCCAGGCCGTGCTCGGGGTCGCCGAACCCGACGAAACCGCCGAGGCCGGTGTGGCCGAACGCGGTCGCCGACGGGACGAAGAACGTCGACGCCGGGCGCATGTAGCCGAGGCCGAAGGAGCTGTCCAGGTGCAGGACCCGGTCCGGACCGCCGACCCGGGGGCGGAGGGCGTACCGGAGCGTCTCGGGGCGCAGGAGGTCGCCGGCGAGCAGCGAGCGGTAGAAGCCGGCCAGGGCGCGGGCCGTGGTGACGAGCCCGGCGGCGGGCCAGCCGGCGCGCATGATGACGGGGTGGTTGGCGCCGCCCTTGAGCCGCTGCATGGACGGGTTGCCGAGCGCCCGGTTCATGAGGCTCTGCGGATCGCCCACGGCCCTGGCCATCCTGCCGAAGGCCCCGCCGTCGCCGGACGCCCCGGCCAGATCGCTGAGGGCGCTCGCCGAGGGCGCGTCTCCCGTCGCCGTGCTGCCAGTTGCCGTGCTGCCAGTTGCCGTGCTGCCAGTCGCCGGGCTGCCCGGCGCGAGGCTGTCGGGTGCCGCGGTCTCGGGCGTCGAGGTGCCGGGCGCCGGGCTGAGGGGGGCGCGGGGGCCGTCGCCGCCGGCCGTCAGACGGGCGGCCCGGGCCAGCACCGGGTCGGGGGCGCCCATCCACAGGTCCAGCCCGAGCGGGCCGGCGACCTCCGCCGCGACCAGCTCGCCCACCGACTTGCCGGTCACCCGCCGCACCACCTCGCCCACCAGGAACCCGTACGACAGCGCGTGGTAGCCGTGCGCCGATCCCGGCTCCCACAGCGGCCGCTGCCCGGCCAGGCGGGCGGCGATGGCCGGATGGTCGCCGAACTCCTCCACGGGCACCGGGTCCTCCACCACCGGCAGCCCCGCCGCGTGCGTGAGGAGATGCTCGACGGTGACGCGCTCCTTGCCCTCCGCCGCGAACTCCGGCCACACCTCCGCCACCGGCGCGCCCACGTCCACCAGTCCCCGCTCGGCGAGCTGGAGCAGGACGGTGGCGGTGACCGCCTTGGTGCAGGAGTACGCGTACACCGGGGTGTCCTCCTGCCAGGCGCGCCCGGTGTGACGGTCGGCGACGCCGCCCCACAGGTCCACCACCGGCTCACCGTCCAGGTACACGGCGAACGCGGCACCCTCCTCCTCGCCGTCGGCGAAGTGCCGCTCGAACACCTCACGCACGCGCGAGAACCGGGGATCGCAGCGCATCGGACCTCCTCGTCACGTCATCCCGAACGGGCACGCCTCTCCGGACGCGTCCACGCCCCTTCTGAAAGGAAGCGCTTACTTGGTTGCCGAGCCTAACAACTGGGGCCGTTTCGGCCCAGCGGACCAGCGTGGGACCCTCAACCTCCTCACCCCCGGCGCCGTCCTGGACGCCCTCCGCTCGGCCACCACGGGCGAGGTGCTCAGCCTGGCCCTGCCGATCAGGGGCTCCACCTCCTCGTCCGCCCCCGGCACCGTCCCGCACCTGAGGGGGCGGCCGTTGCCGCAGCACTTCATGTCCGTGGACGGCGGCGACTACGCGGCGGGGGCGCGGCCGGTCGGCGCGGGGCTGCGGGTGGCCGACGACGCGCTGATCGTCTCCCACCACGGCACGACCACCCACATGGACGCGCTGTGCCACATGTGGTCGGGCGACGAGCTGTACAACGGCCACCCGGCCGCCCGGGTGCGCTCCTACGGGGCCACGCGCTGCGGCATCGAGCAGGTGGGCGGGGTGGTGGGGCGGGGTGTCCTGTTCGACGTGGCCCGGCACCTGGGCCTGGACCACCTGCCGGCCGGGCACCGGATCACGCCGGAGGAGCTGGAGGCGGCCGGGCCGGAGCTCCGGCCGGGGGACGTCGCGGTGATCCGTACCGGCTGGCCCGCGGTGTGGGAGCGGTCGCGGGAGGAGTACTGGTCGGGTCAGCCGGGCCTGTCGGCCGCCGCCGGGCGGTGGCTGGCGGCGCGGGACGTCGCGGTGGTGGCCTCGGACAACGCGGCGATCGGCGGCCTGGACGAACGCCAGCTCGCGGGGGAGGGCCTGACGGACGACCTCCACCTCATCCTGCTGCACCGGCACGGCGTCCATCTGGTGGAGATGCTGTGGCTGGAGGAGCTGAGCGCCAGGGGCCGCGCGGACTTCGTCTTCGTCGCGGCCCCGCTCCGGATCGAGGGCGGCACCGGCAGCCCCCTCAACCCCCTCGCCGTCCTCTGACCCCTGCCCGCCCGCCCGTCCGTGGTTGTCGGTCGCGGGCGGCTCAGGGTGGTGGGGACGGTGCGTGCGGGTCAGGTGCCGGGGTAGTTGCCGCCGCCGTGGGTCCGGTCCAGGGCGTCGTAGTCCGGGGTGAAGCCGCGCTTGGGGATCGCGTCGGCGAACACCACGTCACGGGGCTTCTTGTACGAGGCCAGCAGGCCCTTGACGTGCGCCACCAGCTCCTCGGCCGTCACCGTGGCGTCCGGGGCCAGGACCACCACGGCCCGGACCGCCTGGTGCCAGCGCTCGTCCGGGACGCCGATGACCGCCGCGTCCGCCACCGCCGGGTGCGTCTTGACGGCCCGTTCGACCTCGGCCGGGTAGACGTTCTCGGCGCCGGACTTGATCATGCGGAGCCGGGGGCCGATGAAGGTGATCGAGCCGTCGGGCTCGCGGCGGCCGAGGTCACCGGTGTGCTGCCACCCATGAGCGAACTTCGCCGCATTTAATTCCGGACGGGCGAAATATCCGGAAAAGAGGGACTTGCCGCGCGCACAGATCTCGCCCACCTCCCCCACCGGCACGTCGCCGCCGTCCGGCGCCAGGATCCGCACCTGTACGAGCGGCGACGGCCGCCCGGCGAAACCCGCCGCCCCGGGAGCCAGCCCCAGGAACGTGAGCATGCCGCCCACCTCCGTCTGCCCGTACCCGCCCATCCTGGACCGGCACCACGGCGAGTCGTCCACGGTGATCAGCTCGTCCCACTCCGCCGAGTGCGCGACGAACCGCAGCGACGACAGGTCGTACTTGCCCTGCGGCCGGACCGCCAGCACGGCGTCGATCATCTGGCCGAACAGGAACGCCTGCGTGACCCGCTCGGCGTCGATCAGCCGGCACACCTCCTCGGGATCGAACGCGGGCGTGAACACGTTCGTCCCCCCGATCTGCAGCGTGGCCAGGCAGAACATCATCGTGCCCACGTGGAACAGCGGCCCGCTGTTGAGGAAGGTGAACCCCGGCTCCATCTGGCGGACCACGAGCAGCGCGGCGCTGTGGGCGACCAGGGCGGCGCTGCTGAGCAGGGCGGCGTTCGGGCGGCCGTCGAAGGCGGCGGTGTAGAGGGCGAGCGCCGGCTCGGTGTCGGCGACCTGCGGGAAGTCGCGCACCAGGCCCTCGGCCACGAGCTCCTCGTACGCCTGGCCGGCCCGCACCCACACGGCCCCGGACGTGGCCGTCGCCTCCTGGACGGCCGTCGTCGCCTCCGACGGCTCCCAGACCACCACGCGCGGCGTCAGGTCCTCGACCACGAAGCGCAGCTCGTCGGCCGACTGCCGCCAGTTCGCCGGGCAGAGGACCGCCCCGATGCGTGAGCAGGCCAGCAGGAGCTCCAGCACGGCGTGGGAGTTCTGCCCGAGCCAGAGGACGCGCTCGCCGGGCGTGACGCCGCGCGCCGCCAGGGCGTCCGCCAGGCGCGTGACCCGCTCGTCGAGGGCGGGGTAGGTGAGCCGGACCTCGCCGTCCACGACCGCCGTCGTCCCGGGACGGCTGCGGGCGTGCTCGGCGAGGACGTCCGAGAGGGTCAGGCTGTGGATCATCGCGCCTCCTGGGGGGTGGTCGCCCGCCGCCGGGCCGGCGCGCGGGCCGTACGGACTGGTGTGCGGGGCCGGTCAGGCGAAGGCGGGCATGACCTCGGAGGCGAAGAAGCGCATGACCTTCTTCATCTCCTCCAGCGGCATGGGCCGGGTGCTGCCGAAGTCGCACAGCAGGTTGGCGAAGCCGGCGTCGCGCAGCAGCGTGATCTGCTCGACCACCCGCGCCGGGTCGCCGATCACCTCCAGCTGCTCCCACCGGAAGTCGGCCGACACGCTGCCGCCCTTGAGGTAGCGGTCCTGGTAGTACTCGAAGCCCTGCGCGGCCCTGCCCGTCCTCGGGTCGATGGGGGCGCTGCCCTCGTTGAAGATGCGGGAGCGGTCGAAGGCCGCCTCGAACCTGGCCTGGTCCTCGCGCGCCTGCTCGGCGGTCGGGGCCACGTACACGCTGCGCGCCACGACCAGCTCGGCGCCCGCCCCGCGCCCGGCGCGGGCGGCGGTGTCCCGCCACGTCTCCGCCGCCTTGACGACCTTGCGGAACGGCGCGGCCGGGTCGGCCAGGATGGGCAGCCCGCGCTCGGCGTACATCGTGACGGTCTCCGGCGACACGGCGGCCACGTGCAGCGGCGGGTGCGGGTCCTGGAGGGGACGCGGCGTGAGCGACACCTCCGAGCCGGTCCGGTAGAACTTGCCCTCGTGCTGGAACGACTCCCGCGTCCAGAGGCCCAGGATGACCTCCAGCGCCTCGTTGAAGCGGTCGCGCGCCTCGGCCAGGTCCACCCCGAAGCCCTCGAACTCGAAGCTCTGGTACCCACGGCCGATGCCCAGGTCCAGGCGCCCGCCGGAGAGCACGTCCACCTGGGCGGCCTCCTCGGCCACGTGGACGGGGTTGTGCAGCGGCAGCACCACGATCCCGGTGCCCAGGCGCAGGCGGGAGGTGCGGGCGGCGGCGTGGGCGAGCACGGTGAAGAGGTTGGGCGCCACGCCGTAGTCGCGGAAGTGGTGCTCGGCCAGCCTCACCCCGTCGAATCCGAGCTCCTCGGCCAGCTCGATGAGCTCCAGATGGTAGTCGTAGACGTCCTTGAAGCTCTGCCCGTCGAACCGGTGGAAGAGGTGGAAGGTTGAGAACTTCATGCGGCGGCCTCTCGGAGGGATAAACCAAGCGCTCGCTTGGGAGCGTACCAGGTCCGTTCCCGCTTGAGACCCCGCCGCGTGCAGGTTTCCTCAGCCGAGGGCGGTGATCAGGCCCATCGCCAGCGCCGTCCGCTCCGGGATGTGCCCGACGAGCACGTGCTCGTCGCGCGCGTGCGCGCCACCGCCGACCGCGCCCATGCCGTCCAGCACCGGCCGGCCCAGCGCCGAGACGAAGTTGCCGTCGCTGGCGCCGCCCACCGAGATCTCCTCCAGCGCGAACCCGAGGCCCGCCGCCACCGACTGCGCCTCCTTGAACAGCCGCTGCGAGGCCGGGTTCTGGGTCATCGGCGGCCGGTTCCAGGCGCCGGAGACCGAGACCGTGATCCGCGGGTCGGCCGCCCGCACCGCGGCGAACGCCTCCTCGACGCGGCGCATCTCCGCCGGCTCGCTGACCCGCACGTCGACGCCCGCCGTGGCACGACCGGCCGCGACGTTGCGGCCGGTGCCGCCGCTGACCAGGCCGACGTTGACCGTGGTGCCGCGCTCGGGCGCGGCCGCCGCCGTGACCTGCGCGATGACCTCGGCCAGCGCGTGGACGGCGCTCGCGCCCGCTTCGGGGTCGAGGCCCGCGTGCGCCTCGATCCCGGTGATGCTCACGTCGAACAGCCCGACGCCCTTGCGCGCCGTCTTCAGCGCGCCGCCTCCCGACGCCTCGAACACCAGCGTCGCCAGGGCGTCCTCGCCGGCCGCCTCGATGGAGGAGCGGGAGAACGGGCTGCCGATCTCCTCGTCGCCGTTGAACAGCAGCCGCACCGACGGATGCTGCAGGCCCAGCTCGCGCAGCCCGCGCAGCGCCCAGACCGACTGCACCAGCCCCGTCTTCATGTCGAACACGCCCGGCCCCGTCGCCCTGCCGTCCGCCACGGTGAACGGCCACTCGGCGAGGGTGCCCGTCGGCCACACGGTGTCGTAGTGGCTGAGCATGAGCACGGTGCCCGGGGCGGTGCCCTCGTAGGTCAGCTCCAGCACGTCGCCGTGCTCCCCGCCGTCGTGCAGGGCGACCCGGTCCGGCGTGCCGAGCCGCTCGGCCGCCAGCGCCCGCACGCCCCCGAGGCCGGCGGTCAGCATGGCCTTGTCGTAGCTGTGGGTCTCCAGCTCGACGACCATGCGCAGGTCGTCGAGCATGGCGGGCAGAGCCTGCCGGGTCCACTCGGAGATCGACACTGGAGTCCTCTCTGCGGCTGAGCCGCCCTCCGGAGGTCAGGACGCGGCGGTGGCCGGCTCCCGCAGCGGCAGGCGCACCTCGAACCACGTCTCGCCGGGCACCGACCGCACCTTGATCTCGCCGCCGTGGCGCCCGGCGACGATCCGGTACGAGATGTCCAGCCCGAGCCCGGTGCCCTGGCCGACGTTCTTCGTGGTGAAGAACGGCTCGAAGATCCGGTCCTTGATCGCGTCCGGGACGCCGGGGCCGGTGTCGCCGATCTCCACGATCGCCTCGTCCTCGTCGTGCGCGGTGCGGATCGTCAGCGTGCCCTCCTCGCCCATGGCGTCGAGGGCGTTGTGGATGAGGTTGGTCCACACCTGGTTCAGCTCGCCGCCGTAGGCCGGGATCGGCGGCAGCGTCCGGTCGTAGTCGGTGACCACGCTGATGCCCGGCGCGATCTTCCCGCGGAAGATCGCGACCGTGCTGTCCAGCAGGTCGTGCACGTCGCAGATCTGGAACGGCGCCCGGTCCATCTGGGAGTACTGCTTGGCCGAGCGGATCAGCGAGGCGATGCGCTCGGTGGCCTCGGTCACCTCGCCCAGCATCTGCGAGATCTCCACCGCCTCCGACAGCCAGCGCAGCGCGGCCGGCGCGTGCTCGTCGCCCACCTTCCTGCGGATCTTGTCCAGGTGCTGCGGGCCGAACCCGGCCTGGACCAGCGCGGGGGCCAGGTCCCAGGCGCCCTCCAGGCCCAGCTCCTCCAGCGCCTCGCCGAGCGTGTCCTCGGCGTCGGAGATCTCCAGGGGGCTGCGCGGCGGCAGCTTGCCCAGGGCCTCGGTGCAGCTCTCCTGCATCTCGATGAGCGCGCGCAGCCGCTCCGGCGGTATGCCGTTCTCGGCGAGCTGCGCCAGCTCCACCCGGGACGACCTGATCAGCGAGCGCAGCTCGCCGACCGCGCGGACGGCCGCGGCGGCCGGGTTGTTCAGCTCGTGCGTGAGCCCGGCGGTGATCGTGCCGAGGGCCGTCAGCCGCTGCCGCCGGTCGATGACCTCCCGCTGCATCCGGCCGCCCGACACCATGCCGTCGAGCAGGTGCATCGCCATCGGGAACCACTCGGTCACGATGTGCGCGAACTTCTTGGCCGGCAGCAGGAACATCCGCGTCGGCGCCGTGGCCCGCAGCGAGTTCTGGTAGTACTGCGGCGCCCGGTCGCCCAGGTAGGCCGACGTCGCCCCGCCGTACACGCCGGGCTGGGAGGTGCGCGGCATCGCGACCGTGCCGGCGCTCACGGTCTCCTGGAGCATCTGGATCTCGCCCTCGATGAGCACCGCGAAGCACTCGGCGGGCTCGCCCTGCCGGATGATCAGATCGTCGGTCGCGTACGAGAGGACCTGGCCGCTCATGGCCAGCTTGCTGAGCTGCTCGTCGCTGAGCCGCTCGAACAGGAACAGCTTGCGCAGCTCGTCTATGTCGATCGTGGTGGTGGTGGTCACTGCTTCTCCAGGTAGCGGTGCACGAGCGCGACGGCCATCGCGCCCTCCCCGACGGCCGAGGCGACCCGCTTGATCGACTCGGCGCGCACGTCGCCGGCGGCCAGCACGCCGGGCACGTTGGTCTCCAGGAAGTACGGCTCGCGCCGCAGCGTCCAGTTGCGCGGGCGCCGGCCGCCCTGCACCAGATCGGGGCCGGTCAGCACGAAGCCCTTGGCGTCGCGCTCGACGGTGTCGCCCAGCCAGGAGGTGTACGGCTCGGCGCCGATGAACACGAACAGCCACTGCGTGTCGACGGTGTGCTCCTCGCCCTTCGTGCTGAGCGTGAGCTGCTCCAGGTGCCCGTCGCCCCGGCCGGAGACGACATGGGTCTGGGTGTGGACCTCGATGTTGGGGATCGCGTCGATCTGCTCGATGAGGTAGTGGGACATGGACCTCTCCAATCCATCACCTCTCACCAACAAATGGACCTTGCTCGCGAATCCCGACAGGTAGACGGCGGCCTGACCGGCCGAGTTGGCCGCGCCGACGATGCAGACCTCCAGGTCCTTGCACGAGGGCGCCTCGGTGAGCGCGGCGCCGTAGAAGACGCCCCTGCCGACGAACTCGTCCAGGCCCGGGGCCTCCAGGCGGCGGTAGGTCACGCCGGTGGCCAGGATCACCGCGTGCGCGGCGATCTCGCCCCCGTCCTTGAAGCCGACCACGCGGGCCTGGCCGCGCGGCTCCAGGTGGGTGACCTTGCGCGCGGTCAGCAGCTCCGCGCCGAACTTCAGCGCCTGCCGGCGGGCCCGGTCGGCGAGCTGCTGGCCGGAGACGCCGTCGGGGAAGCCGAGGTAGTTCTCGATCCGGGAGCTCTGGCCCGCCTGCCCGCCGGAGGCCTGTGCCTCGACCAGCACCGTGTTGAGCCCCTCGGAGGCGCCGTAGACCGCCGCGCCCAGCCCGGCCGGCCCGCCGCCGACCACGATGAGGTCGTAGAAGTCGGTGGCCGGGGTGGTCGACAGCCCCACGGCCGTGGCCAGCGTGGACTGATCGGGCGCCTGGAGCGACACGCCGTCGGCCGTGACCACCAGCGGCAGGTGGCACTGCTCGCCGACCGCCGCGACGAGCTGCGCGCCCTCCGGGTCCTCGGCCAGCAGCCACTGGTACGGGACGTGGTTGCGGGCCAGGAAGTCGCGCACCCGGTAGGACGGGGCGGACCAGCGGTCGCCCACCACCCGCAGCTCCGCCACCTCCACCCGGTCGGTGCGGTGCCAGGCGTCGAGCTGGCCGTCGATCACCGGGTAGAACTTCTCCTCCGGCGGGTCCCACGGCTTGAGCAGGTAGTGGTCGAGGTCCACCACGTTGATCGCCTGGATGGCCGCGTCGGTGTCGGCGTAGGCGGTCAGCAGCACCCGGCGCGCGTACGGGTACATGTCCATGGCCGCTTCGAGGAACTGCACCCCGTTCATCTGCGGCATGCGGTAGTCGGCGAGGATCGCCGCCACCTCGTCGCCGCGCAGGCGCATCTCCTTGACGGCCTCGATGCCCTGGTCCGCCGCCTCGGCGCGGACGATCCGGTAGCTCTGGCCGTAGCGGCGGCGCAGGTCACGGGCGACCGCCCGCGACACGCCCGGATCGTCGTCCACCGTCACGATGACCGGCTTGTCCATGGCCCTGCCTTCCCCACGAAAGTTCTCAAAAGAAGCATGTCATGCGAAACCGGCCCACCGGCAAGTCGGCGCCGGTGGACCTCCGAGGGCCGCTGTCAGGCGATGACCCGGCTCTCGCCGCCGTCCACCAGCAGCGAGACGCCGTTGACGAACGAGGCCCGCTCGCTGGCGAGGAACGCCACCACGTCGCCCACCTCCTCCGGCCGGCCGATGCGGCCCACCGGCACCTGCGCGGCCCGCCCCGCCAGCGCCTCGTCGCCGCCCGCCAGCTCGCGCAGCCGGTCGGTGGCGATCGGGCCCGGCATCACGTTGGTGACCAGCACGCCGTCGCCGCCGACCTCGCGGGCCAGCGTGCGGACGATGCCGGCGACGGCCGAGCGGGTGGCGTTGGACAGGGCCAGGCCGTCGAGCGCCTCGCGCGCCGACCGGCTGGTGACCGTGACGATCCGCCCCCAGCCGCGCGAGCGCATGTCGGGCAGCACCGCGTGGATCAGGCGGACCGTGCCCAGCAGGTTGCGCTGGATCGCCACCTCCCACTCGTCCAGGCCCTTCTCGGTGAACCGGCCGGCGGGCGGCCCGCCCGCGTTGGCCACCAGGATGTCCACCGGCCCCAGCACGTCACGCGTCTCGGCCGCCACGCGGGCGGCGGCGGCCGGGTCCTCCACGTCGGCGAGCACGGCGTGCACCACGCCGCCGAACTCCTGGAGCGCCACCACGGCGTCGGCCAGCCGCTCGGGGTCGCGGGCCGCCACGCAGACGTCGCATCCCTCCCGCGCCAGGCTCCTGGCGGCGGCCAGGCCGATGCCCGCGCTGCCGCCCGTGACCAGTGCCACCTTGCCCTCGATACCGAGATCCATGAGGCCGACTATAGGAGCTCGGGCGGCCGGGACCGCGGCAGGTCAGGCCGGTCCCACGTGCCCGGACGGGCCGGCGAGCCCCGATGTGACGGTTTCGGGCGAGCACGACGGGTGGAAAAGGTGGGGCAGAAGTGATGGGCTTGGGCGATGGCGAGAAATCTGATCCTGTCAGGAGGCCCGTTCCACGACTTCGACGCCACCTCGGCCGCCATCGCCGAGACGCTCGCGGAGGTCGGGATCGAGTCGGAGATCACCGAGGACATCGCCGGCGCGCTCAGTGAGCCCTCCGAGACACAGCTCATCACCGTCAACGCGCTGCGCTGGCGGATGGACCAGGACCGCTTCGCCGACCTGCGCGACCAGTGGCGCTTCGAGCTGCCCGCGCAGGCCCGCACGACGCTGCTGGACCACTTGGAGCGCGGCGGCGGTCTGCTCGGCATGCACGCCGCGTCCATCTGCTTCGACGACTGGCAGGGCTGGCCGCGCGTGCTGGGCGGCTGCTGGACCTGGCCCAAGTCGCACCACCCGCCGCTCGGCTGGACCGGGGTGCGGGTGAGCGGCGAGCATCCGATCGTGGAGGGGCTGCGCGACTTCGACGTGGTGGACGAGGTCTACAGCGACCTGGAGGTGCTGCCCGACGTGCGGCCGCTGGCCTCCGCCGACGGGCAGCCCCTCGTGTGGGCGCGGCCGGTACGGCGGGGCCGCGTGGTCTACGACGCGCTCGGCCACGACACCCGCTCCTACGACAACGAGATCCACCGCACGCTGCTGCGGCGGGCCGCGCTGTGGCTGCTGAAACGGCCGGTCACGGTCAGCGAGTAGGGCGCAGGAAGTCCCCGATCTCGCGGGCCAGCTCGCCGGGGATCTCCTCCGCCATGTGGTGGCCGCTGTCCACGGGGTGCCCGCGCACGTCGTCGGCCCACGACCGCCAGACCGCGAGCGGGTCGCCGTACAGGTCCTCCATGTCGTCCTTGGAGCCCCACAGGAACAGCATCGGGCAGCGCACCCGCCGCCCGGCGGCCCGCGCCGCGTCGTCGGCGTCACGGTCGACGCCCAGTCCCGCCCGGTAGTCCTCGCACATCGCGTGCACCACCTCCGGGTCGTGCAGCGCCCTGCGCAGGTCCTCGTACGCCTCGGGGCCCATGTGCTCGGCCGTGTACCGGTACCAGGCGTCCGGGTCGGCGTTGATGACCCGTTCGGCGGGCTTGTCGGTCTGGCCGAGGAAGAACCAGTGCCACCAGCTCGCGGCGAACCCGGCGTCGCAGCGGGCCAGCGCCTCGCCGATCGGCACCGCGTCCAGGACGATGAGCCGGCTGACGGCGTCGGGATGGTCCACGGCCAGCCGGTGGGCGACGTACGCGCCCCGGTCGTGGCCCGCGACGGCGAACCGCTCGTGGCCCAGCTCCCGCATGAGGGCGATCATGTCGCGGGCCATCGCCCGCTTGGAGTACGGCTCGTGGTCGGCGGTGGTGGGGGGCTTGGAGGAGCGGCCGTAGCCCCGCAGGTCGGGGCAGACCACGGTGTGGTGGGGGGCGAGCTCGGCCGCCACCCCGTGCCAGGTGGCGTGGGTGCGGGGGTGGCCGTGGAGCAGCAGCACCGGGCTGCCGGCGCCGCCGTGCCGGACGAACAGCTCGGCCTCGCCCACGTCGATCCTGCCTGTCGTGAAGTCATCGAACATGGGGGCGCTCCTACCCCTGCGCCGGGCCTCGATCCGTCTCGCCGGCCTCCTCGGAGGCATCGTGGTCCGGGCCGGTGCCGAAACGGCGGGCGGACTCCGACTCGTGGGCCATGCGGCGCAGCGTGTCGAGCGCCCTGCCGTACAGGACCGTGCCCAGCACCAGCGCCTCCACGGCGCTCTCCCGGGGGCCGTCGAACGGGATCGTGTCCATGTCCTCCCCGGCGATGCGCCCAGCGGCGTCGGCGAAGCGCTTCAGGTCGGTGGACATGCCGAGCCGGCGCAGCGTGACGAGCGTCTGGGCCAGCTCGGCGCGGGTGGGGGCGTACGGCGTGAGCGTCCAGCCCTGCTCGGCGACGAGCCGGTCGCTCTCGGCCAGGGCCGTCTCCCACAACTCGCCGGGCTCGGGCTCGACGGCCGGGCCGAGCGCGTAGTGGGCGGTGCCGAGCACCCGGTGCACGGGGAGCGTCTCGTCCTCCACGGCCTCGACCACCTGCTTGATGGCGGCCACGGGCAGCCTGCCGATCTCCAGCAGGGCCCGGATCAGCCGCAGCCGGCGCAGGTGGGAGTCGTCGTACTCGGCGCGGGTGGCGGCGAGCTGCTCGCCCTGGTGCAGCAGGCCCTCACGCAGGTAGTACTTGATCGTCGCGATGGCCACGCCGGAACGGGCGCTCAGCTCCGAGATGCGCATCCTTGGACAATAGCGCTATCCAGTTCGGGAGAGGGTCCGTGCCGCGTGCGCCAGGTCGTCGCGTCGGCCTGGCATCGGCCCGCATGGCAGGCCGAGATTGCCGAGCAAGCGCTTGTCTAAAGAACGGCTGCGCGTTAGCGTGTCGGCGAGCACCGCAGACGTCGCCCGCCGGTCCGGATCGCGCCCCGTCCCGGCGGGCGACCGCACCACCCGCGACCCGCATCCGCCGCGTCTGGGAGGACGTCCATGCAGCCGTTCGCCGGACGCGCGGCCGTGGCGGGAGTGGGGATGACCGCGCTGACGCGCGAGTCCGGCCGCACCGTGCTGGACCAGGCGGTCGAGGCGTGCCGCGCCGCCTGCGCCGACGCCGGCGTCGCGCCCGCCGAGGTGGACGCCGTCCTCAGCTACCACATGAACGATTCGGCGCCGGTCGTCCAGGTCGCCCGCGCGCTCCGGATCGAGCGCCTGGGCTGGCACAACGACATCGCCGGCGGCGGCACGCAGGCCGCCTCGATCCTCGGGGACGCCGCGATGCTCGTGCACGCCGGGCTGGCCCGCAACGTCCTCGTCTACCGGGCGCTCAACGGCCGCTCCGGCAGGCGCATGAACACCGTCTCCACCGGCCCGCAGGAGCGCTTCACGTACGGCATGGCCGGGCCGATCCCGCTGTTCGCCCTGGCCGCCACCCGCTACCTGCACGACACCGGCCTCACCGAGGAGCACCTGCACGCGGTCGTCGCCCAGTCGCGCGACAACGCCGCGGCCAACCCCCGGGCGCTGCGCCGGGAACCGCTGGGCCTCGGCGGCTACCTGGCCAAGCCGTACGTCTGCACGCCGCTGCGCGCCGCCGACTGCTGCCAGGAGACCGACGGCGCGTGCGCGCTGCTGGTCAGCGGGGTGCTCGGCGGGCCGCGCGTGCGGGCCGTGGTGCGCGGGGGAGGACCGGGCTGCTCGGCGATGGACCGCGCGCCCGACGTCACGGCGATCTTCTCGGCGTACGTGGCGCCCATGCTGTGGGAGGCGTCGGGCATGCGGCCCTCGGACGTGGACGCGGCGCTGCCCTACGACGCCTACTCGTGGCTGGTGCCCCGGCAACTGGAGGACTTCGGCCTGGTCGAGCGGGCCGACCTCGGCGCGTACCTGCTGGAGCGCCGGCACGCGTGGGTGAACCCGCACGGCGGGCTGCTGTCGGAGGGGTACGTGCACGGCCTCAACAACGTGGCGCAGGCCGTGCGGGAACTGCGCGCCGGCCGCGAGGCGGCGCTGGTGACGGGCTTCGGCGGCGGCTACGGCAGCGCCGCGATCCTGACTTCATGAAAAATCCTGAAATGCTCGGGGATCTCCCGACATGAAGGGGATGTTCCATCATCCCCTGACACAGGAGGCCGACCATGGGGACCGCCCGTGGATGACGACCGGAAAACCCGGTTCGGGGCCGTATATGAGCAGACATATGAGCAGATCCTCGGATACGCCGTGCGCCGCTGCGACTCGCCGGAGGACGCGGCCGACGTGGTGTCCGAGACGTTCGCCGTCGCCTGGCGCCGCGTCGACACGCTGCCGCCCGGTGACGAGGCCCGGCTGTGGCTGTACGGCGTGGCCCGCAACGTGCTGGCCAACCACCGCCGCGGCGCGGCCCGGTGGCGCCTCGTCGCGCTCGACGACGACGTGGCCGACCTCTACGGCCACTCGCCGGAGGCCGGGGCCGAGCTGAGTGTGATCACCCGGGCCTTCGCGGGGCTGTCCGAGGACGACCGGGAGCTGCTGTCCCTGGTCGCCTGGGAGGGGCTCGGCAGCAAGGAGATCGCCCAGGTCCTCGACTGCTCCCGCAACGCCGTCCGCATCCGCCTGCACCGGGCGCGCAAGCGCTTCTCCAAGGCGCTCGCCGTCGCCGGTGTCAACGCCCACCGTTTCGCCGTGGAGGCTGTATGAACGAGCTCAGCGACCTGGCCCGGGTCCGCGACGAGGAGCTGGCCGGCCGGGCGTCCGGCGCGGGGGCGCGGGCGCTGCTGGCCACTGTCACGGCCATGGACCCTGACGAGATCCCGCAGCCGGTGTCCCCGCCGGGCGCCGCGGGGAGGCGCCGGCGCACGCGCCGCCTGGTCGCGGGCGCGCTCGCGACGGCCGCGCTCGCCGCCGCGGTCGTGCTCGGGCCCAGCTTCCTGGAGGATGGCAAGGGCCCGGCCACTTCCTACGCCAACTCCGCCATCGAGATCGAGCAGCGCGGCGACTGGTGGGTGGCCAGGATCCGTGACCCCTTCGCCGACCACGCGCTCTACTCGGAGGCGTTCCGGGCGGTGGGACTCGACATCACGCTGGAGCTGGTGCCGGTCGCCCCCAGCAAGGTGGGTGAAGTGGTCAAGATGGGATTCAGCGGAGCCACCGGTCCGAGCATGGGCATCGGCGGCAACCTCGAACCCGAGGGCTGCACGATCGGTCAGCCGGGCTGCGCGCTCACCGTCGAGGTGGGCCGGGACTTCACCGGCAAGGGCGTCCTGTCCCTGGGCCGCGAGGCCAAGCCGGGGGAGAGCTACCAGTCGCACGGCCCGGCCACCCGGAAGGGCGAGATGCTGGCCGGGTTCCGCGTGGACGAGCGGCCCGTGCGCGAGGTCATGGCGGAGGTCCGCAGGCGCGGCCTCAAGGCGGTCTTCCAGATCATCGAGCCGAACGAGAACGGCGAGGGATATGGCATGAACCCGGCGGCGCAGTCGCAGCCCGTCGGGGACGACTGGACCGTATGGGAGGCGGAGCCGGACCAGCCGGGCGTCGTCCGCCTCTTCGTGTCGGAGAAGCGGATCGCCAGGAACCCGATCTACGGCGGTCCCAAGCCCCGGGAGGACACGAGCGAGTGACTCAGGCGACGGCGGAGGGCGCGGCGGTGAAGAGCGGGTGCAGTTCGCGGGCCCGCTCCGGCGGCAGCAGGTCGCGGGCCGCGAGCCAGGCCGCCGCGCCCGCCGCGTCGCGTGCCGTCGCCACCTCCCGGTCCGCCAGCAGGGCGCTCACCGCCTGCCGGACGGGTCCGTCGCTGGTGAGCACGCTCCCGGCCAGCACGACAGGCCCGGACACGTGGACGCGCCCCACCGTGGCCGCGAGGTGACCGGCCGCCTCGCGGACGATCTCGACGGCCATCGGGTCGCCCGCCGCGGCGGCGCGGCTCACCAGCGCCGCCAGCGACGCGAGCCGCATGTGGTCGGCCTGGGCGAGCCGCACGACGCGGTCGGCGTCGGCGCGGGTCGTGGCGCCCCGCCAGTCGCCCAGGAAGTCGTTGAGGACCAGCTCGACGAGCGCTCCCTCGCGGGTGCCGCGGTCGAGGGCCGCGACCACCGCCTTGGCCGCGGCGCGGCCGATCCAGAAGCCGGAGCCCGCGTCACCCAGCAGCCAGCCGAGCCCGTCGGCGATGGCCGCCAGCTCGTGGCCGGTGACGCGGGCGGCCACCGCGCCGGTGCCGGACAGCAGCAGCGAGCCGGACGGCTCCGGCGTGCCCGCCACGTACGCGATCACCACGTCGCCCGCGACCCGGGGCCCGGCGGCGACCCCGTGACGAGCCCAGACCTTGGCCAGCTCGCCGGGCAGCTCCTCGACCTGCCCGGCCACGCCGGCCAGGGAGGCCACCACGCGGGACGGGTCGATGCCGTCGAGCGCCTCGGCGAGGGCGTCGCCGATCGCCGCGACCGCCTTGCCGAGGCCGTGGGCGCTGGGGTTGCCCGCGCCGGCCCGGGCGTAGCCGGCGCGGGACCCGTCCAGGGCGTGCACCGCCACCCGGGTGGAGGTGGCGCCGGCGTCCACACCGATCACGAACGAGTTCGTCACGGTCCGATTCTGGGTCTTGACGCGACCGGTAAGCAAGAATAATTTTCGCCAGAAGACCGAGTATTCGGAAGGAATATTCGTGACTTCAGGAGCCCTCGGGCGCGTCGAAACAGAACTGCCCGGTTTGCCGGAGGCGTTGCGCCGGGTCGGCGAGGTGATCCTCGGTGACCCCGCCGAGGCCGCCCGGTCGACGATCATCGCGCTCGCCGAACGGGCGGGCAGCTCGCCCGCCACCGTCACGCGGTTCTGCCGCGCGTTCGGCTTCTCCGGCTACGCCGAGCTGAGGGTGGCGCTCGCCACCGAGACCGGCCGGGCCGCGCAGGCGGGCTGGGGCGCGGGCGTGGGCCACGAGATCGGCCCGGACGACCCGCTCGACTCCGCCATCGAGGTCATGGCCGCCGCCGACGCCCGCCTCATCCAGGACACCGCCGCCCAGCTCGACTCCGAGACGGTCGCCCGGGTGGCCGACGCCGTCGTCGCCGCCTCACGCGTGCTGCTCGTCGGCGTCTCCACCAGCGGCAACGTCGCCACCATGCTCGAAGGCCGGCTGCGCCGCATCGGCATCCCGTGCTGGAGCGCGGGCGACGCGCACGTCGCGCTGTCGGACGCCGCCCTGCTGGGCGAGGGCGACCTCGCGCTCGGCATCAGCCACCGGGGCCGCACCCGGGAGGTGATGGAGGCGCTGGCCGAGGCCGGCAGCCACGGCGCGACGACGGTCGCCGTCACCTCCTTCGCCCGCTCGCCGCTGGCCGACCTGGCCGACCTGGTGCTCACGACGGCCAGCCGGGAGACCACGTTCCGGCTCGGCGGGCTCGCCGCCGTCCACTCGCAGCTGTTCGTGCTGGACGCCGTCTACGTGGCGGTCGCCCAGCGCACCTACGAGCGCACCAACGAGGCGTTCGAGCGGACCATCAGAGCCGTGGAGAGCCACCGGGTGGAGAGAGGCTGAATGACGTACGCGACCAAGGCCCTGGAGCTGGCGCAGCGGGTGGCCGAGACGCAGGCGGAGCCCGTGGGCCGGGCGGCGGGGCTGCTCGTCGCCGCGCTGCGGGCCGGCGGCGTGGTGAACGCCTTCGGCTCGGGGCACTCCGAGGCGATCGCCATGGAGATCGCCGGCCGGGCCGGCGGGCTGGTGCCCAGCAACCGGCTCACACCGCGCGACCTCGTCCTGTACGGCGGGGAGCCGCCCGGCGTGCTGACCCCCGAGCTGGAGCGCGACCCCGCGATCGCCCGGCGGATCTACGACCTCGCCCCGGTGGCGCCGCAGGACGTGTTCGTGCTGATCTCCAGCTCGGGCGTCAACGGCACGGTGGTGGAGCTGGCCACGATCGTCAAGGACGGCGGCCACCCCCTGATCGCCATCACCTCGGTCGAGCACAGCACCCGGATGACCTCGCGCCACCCGTCCGGCCGCCGGCTGCTCGACCTGGCCGACGTCGTGCTCGACAACGGCTCCCCGTACGGGGACGCCGTCCTGGAGCTGCCGGGCGGCGGCACGTACGGGGCGGTCTCCACGATCACCTCGGCGCTGCTCGCGCAGATGGTCGTCACCGAGGCGGTGGAGCGGATGGCGGCGCTCGGAGAGGCTCCGCCCATCTACCTGTCGGTCAACGTGACCGGCGGCGACGAGCACAACAAGGCCCTGGAGAGCCGCTACGCGGGGCGCATCAGACGCGGAGCCTGAAAGTCAGGAGTACAGCAATCATGTCCAACACCCCCCAGAACATCACCCGGCGCCAGCTCCTCCGGAGCGCGGCGCTCGTCCCCGTGGCCGGCGCGCTCGCCGCCTGCGCCACCCCGGCGTCCAAGACGCCGGCCTCCTCGTCGGCGGCGCCGGTCGCGACCAGCGCCGCCAACCCGTTCGGCGTGGCGGCGAACAAGCCGCTGGAGGTCTGGATCTTCGACGGCGGCTTCGGCACCGCCTACGCCAAGGACATCCACCAGCCGCTGTACAAGAGCAAGTACCCGCAGGCGCAGATCAAGGTCGAGTCCACCAAGGAGATCACCAAGGTCCTGCAGCCCCGCTTCGCCGGCGGCAACCCGCCCGACGTCATCGACAACTCCGGCGCCAACGCCATGGACTTCGGCGCCCTCGCCCAGGACGGCCAGCTCCACGACCTGGGCCCGCTGCTCGACGCGCCGAGCTGGGACGACCCGAACACCAAGGTGCGCGACCTGCTGGACCCGGCCGTCGTCGAGATCGGCACCTACGACGGCACCTTCAGCGTGCTCGGCTACGTCAACTACATCTTCGGCATCTGGTACTCCCAGAAGGTCTTCCGTGACAAGGGCTGGCAGGTGCCGAAGACCTGGGACGAGTTCACCAAGCTCTGCGACACGATCAAGAAGTCCGGCGAGATGGCCCCGTTCACCTACGCCGGCAAGTTCCCGCAGTACCTCTACGAGCCGCTGCTGACCCTGGCCGCCAAGATCGGCGGGCCGGAGGTCCTCATCAACATCGACAACCTGGAGGACGGCGCCTGGACCAGCGAGCCGATGAAGCAGTCGGCCGCCGCCTGGGCGGAGATCGGCGCCAAGTACCTCATGGAGGGCACCGCCGGCCTCGACCACGTGCAGACCCAGACCGCGCAGAACAAGTACAAGGTGGCCATGCTGCCCTCCGGGTCGTGGCTGGAGAACGAGCAGAAGTCGACCACGCCCGCCGACTTCGAGTACGGCATGTTCCCGCTGCCCGACTTCACCGGCTCCGACAAGATGCCGTACGGGACCCTGCACACCTCGCCCGGCGAGAACTTCATCGTCCCGGCCAAGGGCGCCAACCCGCAGGGCGGCATCGAGTACCTGCGGGCCATGCTGTCGAAGAAGGCGGCCGGCGACTTCAGCGAGCTGGTGCGGACGGTCTCGGTCGTCAAGGGCGCGGGCGAGGGCCGGCAGCTGTCCCCGGGCGCGGCGAGCGCGTCCAAGGCCGTCACCGCCGCGGGCGCCAACACCGTCACCTACCGCTGGCAGACCTGGTACGCGCAGCTGAAGGACGAGGCCGTCGCCGCCACCGGCGAGCTCATGACCGGCGGTCTGACCTCCGACAAGTATCTGGAGCGCCTGCAGAAGAAGGCCGACGAGATCAAGGGCGACTCCTCGATCAAGAAGTTCAAGCGCTGATGGTGTTCCAGCGCTACCGCCGCGGGCTGTTCATCACCGCGTTCCTCGCGGCCCCGGTGACGCTCTACCTGGTGTACGTCATCTCCCCGTACATCCAGGCGTTCTACATCGCGATGACCGACTGGCGGGGCGTGAGCGCCACGCCGCGCTTCATCGGGTTCGAGAACTTCGCCCGGCTGTTCTCCGACGGGATCTTCTGGAAGGCGGTGCGGCACAACGCGGCGCTGCTCGTGCTGCTGCCGCTGCTGACCATCGTCATCGCGCTGTTCTTCGCCTTCCTGCTCAACGTGGGCGGCGGCAGCGGCGGCCTGAGCGGGATCAGGGGGTCGAAGCTCTACCGGGTGATCTTCTTCTTCCCGCAGGTGCTGGCCGTGGCCGTGGTGGCGGTGCTGTTCCAGCAGGTGTTCCGGCCGGACGGCAGCGGCATGCTCAACGGGCCGCTGATGGCGCTCGGGGCCAAGCCGGTCGGGTTCCTGTCCAACCCGGACGTCGCGTTCTGGTCGGTGCTCGGCGTCATGGTCTGGCAGGCCGTCGGGTTCTACGTGGTGCTCTTCTCCGCCGGGCTGGCCTCGATCCCGCGCGACATGTTCGAGGCGGCCCAGATCGACGGGGCCGGGCGGGGGAGCCTGTTCTTCCGCATCACGCTGCCGCTGCTGTGGGACACCGTCCAGGTGGCGTGGGTGTACCTGGGCATCCTGGCGCTGGACGTGTTCGCGGTCGTGTGGGTCATGACCGATCAGCACGGCGGTCCGGACTTCTCCACCACCGTCATGGCGGCCGAGATCTACCGCAACGCGTTCTCGTACTTCCGCTTCGGCTACGCCTCCGCGCTCGGCGTCGTGATGTTCTTCTTCACCGTCGGCTTCGCGATCATCTCGCTGCGCCTGTCGAGGCGCGAACGAATCGAGTACTGATGACAACGATGACCTCGGGGACGGTCACCACCTCGCGCCGGGAGGCGCGGCGGGAGCGCCGGCGACAGCTCGGGCCGCTGAGCGTGCTGTCGCACGTGGCGCTGCTGGTGTGGACCGTGCTGGTCGTGGTGCCGATCCTGTGGACGTTCCTCGCCTCGGTCAAGAGCGAGGACGAGATCTTCGGCGACGCCTGGTCGCTGCCGGCGACCCTGCGATGGGACAACTTCGCCCGCGCCTGGGACCAGGCGCACATCGGGCAGTACACGCTCAACAGCGTCATCGTGGTGTCGTTCAGTACGTTCGGCACCATGCTGGTCGGGTCCATGGCGGCCTACGTGCTGGCCCGCTACTCCTTCCGCGGCAACCAAGCCTTCTACCTGCTGTTCGTCTCCGGGCTGGCCTTTCCCGTGTACCTGGCGCTGACCCCGCTGTTCTTCGTGGTGCAGAACATGGGCAACGTGCCGGTGCTCGGGCCGTTCATCGGGCTCAACACCCACGCCGGGCTGGTGCTCGTCTACATCGCGTACTCGATGCCGTTCACCGTGTTCTTCCTGGCGGCCTTCTTCCGGACGCTGCCGACGGCGGTCGGGGAGGCGGCCATGGTGGACGGCGCCTCGCACACCCGCGTGTTCTTCCAGATCATGCTGCCCATGGCCAGGCCCGGCATCGTCAGCGTCACCATCTTCAACGTCCTCGGCCAGTGGAACCAGTACCAGCTCCCGCTGGTGCTGCTCCAGGAACGCGACAAGTGGGTGCTCACCCAGGGCATCGCCGACATCTCCACCGCCGCGGGCTACGACCAGGACTGGTCGGCGCTGTTCGCCGCCCTGACCCTGGCCATCCTGCCCATGCTGGTCGTCTACACGATCTTCCAGCGGCAGATCCAGGCCGGGCTGACCGCCGGGGCGCTGAAGTGACCGTGTGACAGGACTCGCGGGGACCCTCGCCTGCCGGGCGCGGCGGGCCTAGGCTGCGGGTGTGATCGCCGACATCCGCGCGCTGCTGGCCCGCCATCTGCCCGGCCACGAGGTCCGCTCCGTCGTCCGGCTCGGCCAGGGCCTGGACAACGTCGTGTACGAGGTCGACGGCGAGCTGATCGTCCGGGGCGCCAAGGTCGCCGACGGCGACGCCACCCGGCGTGAGGCCGCGCTGCTCGCCGCCGTGCGCGCCATCTCCCCGCTGCCGGTGCCCGAGGTCGTCTTCAGCGACCCGGAGGCCGCCGTCATCGCCTACCGCAAGCTGCCCGGCCGGCCGCTCAACCTGAGCCCGGTGCCGGACCCGGGCCGGCTGGCCGAGCCCCTGGGAGCCTTCCTCAGCGCCCTGCACGCCGCCCCGGCCGACGGGCTGGCCGAGCTCGCCCCGCCCGACCACTACCCCGCGCCGACGCTGCTCCAGGACGCGGGCCAGGACTACCGCGACGTGGAGTCGCACGTGCCGGAGGAGCATCGCCCGCTGGTGGAGGCGTTCCTGCGCGCCCCGGTGCCCGCCGAGACGGACACCGTGCGCTTCTGCCACAACGACCTCGGCGCCGAGCACCTGCTCGCCGACCCGGAGACGGGCTTGCTGACGGGCGTCATCGACTGGACCGACGCGGCGCTGACCGACCCGGCCCACGACTTCGCCCGGATCTACCGCGACCTCGGCCCGGAGGTGTTCGAGGCGACCGCGGCCCACTACGACGGCGGCCTCGGCGAGGACGACCGGGCCAGGGTCCGTTTCTACGCGCGGTGCGCCCTCATCGAGGACCTGGCCTTCGGCCTGAGCACGGGCCCCCGGCACTACGCGGACGCGGCCCTCGCCCATCTGGTCCGCACCTTCAGCTGAGGCTGAGCTCCGCGCGCAGGCGGCGCGTGGCGTCCACCACGTTCGCCAGCGCCGCCTCGACCTGCTCGTACGTGCGCGTCTTCAGCCCGCAGTCCGGGTTCACCCAGAGCCGCCCGGTTGGCAGCGCCTTCAGCGCCTCGCGCAGCAGCCGCTCGACCTCCTCGGCGTCCGGCACCCGCGGCGAGTGGATGTCGTACACCCCGGGCCCGAGCCCGCGCCCGAACCCGCCGACCGCGCCGAGGATGCGCCCGCCCGACCGGGCCGACTCGACCGTGGTGACGTCCGCGTCCAGGCCGTCGATCGCGGTGAGGATCTGGTCGGCGTCCGAGTAGCACAGGTGCGTGTGGATCTGCGTGGCCTCGCCCGCGCCCGAGGTGGCCCGGCGGTACGCGGCGACGGCCCACTCCAGGTAGTCCGCCCGGGAGGCGCGCCGCAGCGGCAGCAGCTCCCGCAGCGCCGGCTCGTCCACCTGGATGACCGGCACCCCGGCCGCCTCCAGGTCCCGCACCTCCTCCCGGATCGCCTCCGCCACCTGGAACACCACGTCGCGCAGCGGCAGGTCGTCCCGGACGAACGACCAGGCCACGATCGTGACGGGGCCCGTGAGCATGCCCTTGACCGGCCGGTCCGTCAGCGACTGCGCGTGGCGGGCCCAGCGGACCGTGATGGGCGCGGGCCGGCCGACGTCGCCGTGCAGGATCGGCGGCCTCGTGCAGCGGGAGCCGTACGACTGCACCCAGCCCTCGCGGGTGACCGCGAAGCCGTCCAGGTGCTCGGCGAAGTACTGCACCATGTCGTTGCGCTCCGGCTCCCCGTGGACGAGGACGTCGAGGCCGAGCCGCTCCTGGGTCCGGACGGCCCGCTCGATCTCCGCCTCGATCCGCCGCTCGTACTCCTCCTCCGGCAGCGTCCCCGCCGCGACGGCGGCGCGGGCGGCTCGCAGCTCGCCGGTCTGCGGGAACGACCCGATCGTCGTGATCGGCAGCACCGGCAGCCCCAGCCGCTCGGCCTGCGCGGCGGCCCGCACGGCGTACGGCGCCCGCGCGCCGGAC